>NZ_JBTSDU010000037.1:0-24136 GCF_054605595.1 Georgenia sp.
GGTGGCACGGCCCAGCGGACCGTGACCTTCGGCAGACCCGGCGACGCCGTCCTGGTGGGGGACTGGGACGGCGACCGCACCGACACCCTGGCCGTGCGCCGGGGGGCCACGGTGCACCTGACCGACGACCCCCGCGGTGGCACGGCCCAGCGGACCGTGACCTTCGGCCGTCCGGGCGACACCGCCCTCGCCGGCGACTGGGACGGCGACCGCACCGACACCCTGGCCGTGCGCCGCGCCACCACCCCGGCCGGGGACCTCCTCCGCGCCGACGGCGGCCTCACCGGCGGCCCGGTCCCGCGCGTCGCCTCCGGCATCCTCGACGTCGTCGCGGCGCCGGGCGTGCGCACGGACGCCGCCGCCACCGGCAGCGCCCGCACCGTCCGGGTGGAGGTCGAGCGCGGCCTGCCCGTGGACGCCGCCCGCTTCGCCGCCACCGTCATGGCCACCCTCGACGACCCGCGCGGGTGGGCGGTGGACGGCGTCACGTTCGCCCGCACCGACGGCCCCGCGGACACCCGGGTCATCCTGGCCTCGCCGGGCACGGTCGACCGGCTCTGCGCACCCCTGCCGACGAAGGGGTACACCTCCTGCCGGGTGGGCGACCGCGTGGTCCTCAACGCCGCCCGCTGGGCCGAGGGTGCCGCGCCCTTCACCGCTGCCGGCGGCTCCCTCGCGGACTACCGCGCGTACGTGGTCAACCACGAGGTGGGCCACACCCTCGGGCACGGGCACCGCTCGTGCACCACCCCGGGCCCCGCGCACGTCATGCAGCAGCAGACGCTGTCCATGGGTGCGTGCACCCCCCACGCCTGGCCGCGCTAGGGCGAGCGGCCGGGCGCAGGGGGTGCGCCTCCAGGAGCGTCGGGCTCAGCTCCAGTCGACGGAGAAGTACTGCGTCTCCTGGAACTCGCGGAGGCCCTCACGGGCGCCCTCGCGGCCCAGCCCGGACTGCTTGACGCCGCCGAACGGGGCGGCGGGGTCCGAGACCAGCCCCCGGTTGATGCCGACCATGCCGGCCTCGATCGCCTCGCTGGTCTTCAGGGCCCACTTCAGGTCCCGGGAGAAGACGTACGCGGACAGCCCGAACTCGGTGCCGTTGACCAGCCCGAGCAGCTCGGCGTCGTCCGTCCAGGTGACGATCGGGGCGACCGGGCCGAAGATCTCCGTCGCCAGGATCTCGGCGTCGGCCCGCACGCCGGTGAGCACGGTGGGCGGGAAGAAGAAGCCCGGGCCCTCCGGCATGTCGGCCTGGTGGCTGATCGTCGCGCCGGCGGCCACGGCCGCCTCGACGAGGCGGGTGATGCCGGCGAGAGCCCTGGCGCTGACGACCGGCCCGATCTCGGTGCCCTCGGCGAACGCCGGCCCCACCTTCAGGGCGGCGACCGCGGAGCCGAACGTGGCCGTGAACTCCTCGGCGACGTCGGCGTGCACGTAGAACCGGTTGGCGGCAGTGCAGGCCTGGCCGCCGTTGCGGAGCTTGGCGAGCATGGCGCCGGAGACCGCGGCGTCGACGTCGGCGTCCGCGGCCACCACGAACGGGGCGTTGCCGCCGAGCTCCATCGAGGAGTTGACCACGCGGTCGGCGGCCTGGCGCAGCAGCGCCTGCCCGACCGGGGTCGAACCGGTGAAGGACACCTTACGGACCCGGGGGTCCTCGAGCCACGCCGTCACGACGGCGCGCGCGTCGGTGCTGGGCACGACGGACACCACACCGGCGGGCACCCCGGCGCGGGCCAGGATGCGGGCGATGGCGAGCGCCGTCAGCGGCGTCTCCGAGGCCGGCTTGAGCACGACCGTGCAGCCCGCCGCGAGCGCCGGGGCGATCTTGCGGGTGGCCATGGCGGCGGGGAAGTTCCACGGCGTCACCAGGGCAGCCACGCCGACCGGCTTGTGCGTGACGATGGTGCGGGTGCCGCCGGCGGGAGACTCGCCGTAGCCGCCCTCGGTGCGGACCGCCTCCTCGGCGAACCAGCGGAAGAACTCCGCGGCGTAGACGACCTCGCCGCGGGCGTCCGCCAGGGACTTCCCGTTCTCCCAGGCCATCAGCCCGGCGAGCTCCTCGGTCTCGGCGATCATCAGGTCGAACGCCGTGCGGAGGATCTCCGAGCGCCGGCGCGGGGCGGTGGCCGCCCACGCGGGGAGGGCGCGGGCGGCGGAGTCGACGGCGGCCGTGGCGTCGGCCGGGGTGCCGTCCGCGATGTCCGCGATGGGTGCCGTGGTGGCCGGGTCGAGCACGGTGAAGGTCGCGCCTGAGCTCGAGGCCCGACCGTCGCCGTCGATCCAGAGGCCCGCGGCGGCGTCGAGCCCGTCGACGTACTCGCGCAGGCCCGTGGGGAGGGTGGTGGTGATGGTCATGTCACTCCTTGATGTTGGGACGGCCCGCCGGCCCGTGCGGCTGGGGGCGGCGGGCCGGGTGCGGGGGAGAGCGCCGATCAGGGGTAGAGGCCACGCAGAAGGTGGGCCTGGGCGACGCGCTCGACGGCCATCACGGTCGCCGCGGTGCGCAGGGTGAGGCCACGCTCGGCGGCGTAGCCGCTGACCTGCTGCCACGCGCCGAGCATGCGCTCGCGGAGCCGCTCCTCGACCTGGTCCTCGCTCCACCAGTACGCCTGGTTGGCCTGGACCCACTCGAAGTAGCTGACGATGACGCCGCCGGCGTTGGCCAGGATGTCCGGCACGACGAGGACGTCGTTGTCGGTGAGGATGGCGTCGGCCTGCGGGGTCGTCGGGCCGTTGGCGCCCTCGACGACGACGCGGGCCCGCACGCGGCCGGCGTTGGCGGCCGTGAGGACGCCCTCGACCGCGGCCGGGACGAGCAGGTCCACCTCGAGCTCGAGGAGACGCTCGGAGGCCAGCTCGTCCGCGCCCGCGAAGCCGACGACGGAGCCGGTCGCGTCCACGTGCTTCTCGAGGGCCGGGATGTCGAGGCCGGCCTCGTTGATCACCGCGCCGTACTGGTCGGAGACGGCGACCACCGTGAGCTCGCTCTCGGCGAGGATCCGGGCGGCGCCGCGCCCCACCTTGCCGAAGCCCTGCACGGCAGCCGTCGAGGTCTCGGGGCGCATGCCCCGCGAGGCGAGGGCCGCCAGGGCGATGTGCACGACGCCGCGCGAGGTGGAGCTGGCCCGGCCCAGCGAGCCGCCGAGGGCGACGGGCTTGCCGGTGGTGACCCCGAGCACGGTGTGGCCGCGGGTGACGGAGTAGGTGTCCATCATCCAGGCCATCGTGCGCTCGTCGGTGCCGATGTCGGGGGCCGGGATGTCGCGCTCCGGGCCGATGATCGGGAGGATCTCGGAGGTGTAGCGGCGGGTGACGCGCTCGAGCTCGGCCAGGGAGTAGTGCCGCGGGTCGATGCGCACGCCGCCCTTGGCGCCGCCGTAGGGGACGTCGAGCAGGGCGCACTTCCAGGTCATCCACATGGCCAGGGCGCGCACCTCGTCGAGGTCGACCTCCGGGGAGAACCGGACGCCGCCCTTGGCCGGGCCGCGGGAGAAGTTGTGCTGGACGCGGTGACCGATGAACAGGTCCTGGCTGCCGTCGTCGCGACGCAGCGGGATGCTTACGGTCACCTCACGGCGCGGGGTGGCCAGCATCTTGTGCAGGCCCTCCCCGTAGCCGAGGAGGCCGATGGCCTCCGCCAGCTGCGTCCGCGCGTCGACGAGCGGGGTCGCGGCGGGCGCGACGGACGGGGTCAGGTCGATGGTCATCTCGTCTCCTCAAGAGCGGCCTCGAGGACGTCGAGGCCTTCGTTCAGCAGGTCGTCGTTGATCGTGAGCGGGGGAAGGAGTCGCAGGACGTTTCCGTACGTCCCGCAGGTCAGGACGATGACGCCCTGAGTGTGGGCGGCGGCCGCGACCGCCTTGGCGAGCGCGGCGTCGGGCTCGTCGGTGCCGGCCTTGACGAGCTCGACGGCGATCATGGCGCCGCGGCCGCGGACGTCGCCGATGCGGTCGTCGCGGCTCTGCGCGGCGCGGAGCCGACCGGTGAGGACGCCCTCGATCTCGCGGGCACGGCCGATGAGGTCCTCCGACTCCATCGTCTCGATGACGGCGAGCGCGGCGGCGGTGGCCAGCGGGTTGCCGCCGTAGGTGCCGCCGAGGCCGCCGGGGCCGGCAGCGTCCATGATCTCCGCGCGGCCGGTCACCGCGGACAGCGGCAGACCACCGGCGATGCCCTTGGCCGAGACGACGAGGTCGGGGACGATCCCCTCGTGCTCGGAGGCGAACCAGGCGCCGGTGCGCCCGAAGCCCGCCTGGACCTCGTCGGCGACGAAGACGACGCCGTTGGCCCGGCACCAGTCGACGAGCGCGGGGAGGAAGCCCTCGGCCGGGACGAGGAAGCCGCCCTCGCCCTGGATGGGCTCGATGACGAGCGCCGCGAGGTTCTCGGCGCCGACCTGCTTCTCGATGGCGGCGATGGCGCGGGCGGCGGCCTCGGGGCCGGTCAGGCCGTCGCGGTAGGGGTAGGACACCGGCGCGCGGTAGACCTCGGGGGCGAACGGACCGAAGCCGGACTTGTACGGCTGGTTCTTCGCGGTCAGGGCCATCGTGAGGTTGGTGCGGCCGTGGTACGCGTGGTCGAAAGCGACGACCGCGTTCTTCTTCGTGTACGCGCGGGCGATCTTCACGGCGTTCTCGACGGCCTCGGCGCCGGAGTTGAACAGGGCCGTGCGCTTCTCGTGGTCACCCGGGGTGAGCCGGTTGAGCTCCTCGGCGACCCGGACGTAGCCCTCGTACGGGGTGATCATGAAGCAGGTGTGCGTGAACTCGGCGACCTGGGCCTGCACGGCCTCCACGACGCGCGGGGCGGAGTTGCCGACCGAGGTCACCGCGATGCCGGAGCCCAGGTCGATGAAGGAGTTGCCGTCGACGTCGACGACGACGCCGCCGCCCGCCGCAGCGGCGAACACCGGCATGGTGGTGCTCACGCCGCGAGCGACGGCGCCGTGCTGGCGGGCGGCCAGCTCGACCGAACGGGGGCCTGGGACGGCGGTGACGAGACGGCGCTCCTGGGTGAGCGACGGTCCGCCGGCGAGGCGTGTGGTGACTGCCATGGAGGTCTGCTTCCTTCTCGGGTGGCCGGCGCGGGCGGCCCGGTCGTGGAGGTGAACGTATGCCCGGTAGGTACCCGGCCACGATGGCGCACATGCACAAGATGGCTTGTGGTGGTGTGCAAGACTGGCACCCGTGGTGAGCGTGCGCGACGTCGTCGGCCGGCCGGAGCTCCGGCTGGGCCTGGTGCATGAGGGCGACCTCGACGCGGCCGTGCGCTGGGTGGCGACGAGCGAGCTCGCCGAGCCCGGCCCGTTCCTCGAGGGCGGGGAGGTGCTCCTGACCACCGGTCTGAACACCCGGGGGTGGACGTGGCGCTGGGACGGCTACGTCGAGCACCTGCTGGCGGCGGGCGCCGTCGCGCTCGGGCTGGCGCTCGGGCTCACCCACGACCGGGTCCCCGAGGCCCTGCGCGCCGCATGCCGGCGCCGCGGCCTCACCCTCTTCGAGGTGCCGCGCGAGACGGCGTTCGTCTCCGTCAGCCGGGCGGCCGCGGACCTCCTCGAGAGCGAGCGCGGCGAGGCGGACCGTGAGGCGTGGGCCATGCAGCGCGAGCTGACCCGCGCGGCGCAGCGCGGGGAGCCGGAGCCGATCCTCGCGGGGCTCGCCACGATCCTGGACGGCGCCGCGGTGCTGCTGCGGGCCGATGGCGAGGTGGAGGTCCCGCCCGCGGGCGAGCTCGCGACGGAGGACCTGCTCGCGCTCGGCCGGGAGGTCCGGCGGCTGCGCCCGCGCGGGCTGCGGGCGTCGTCGTCGGCGTCGAGCCAGGAGGGCACCACCCTGGTGCAGCCGCTCGGCGTGCGCGGGTCGCCGGAGACCTATCTGGCGGTGCGCACGCCCGGGCGGCTGGAGGAGGGGCCGCGCAGCGCGGTGACGGCCGCGGTGGCGCTGCTCAGCCTGCTCGGCGAGCGCCGCACCGAGCAGCGGGCCCAGTCCCGCCGCCTTCGGGGGCGCGCAGCCGACGTGCTGCTCGAGGGTGACGTGCGCAGCGCCGCCGTCCTGCTCTCGGTCGAGGGCGGCGTGCCGCCGGACCGGGTCGAGCTGCCGTCGTGGGTGCGCCTGGTCGCCGCCGTGGGGGAGGACCTCGACGGGGCGCGCACGGTCCTGGAGGACCGGCTGGCATCGCCGGGCCGGCCCGCGCTGGTGACCCGGCGGGGTGAGGAGCTGTGGGTGGTGGCCCGGCCCCGGGAGGTCCCCACGGTCACCGGGGTCCTGACCGGGGAGGGGCTTCGTGCCGGCGTGGGCCCGCGCGTGCCGCTGGGGGAGGCGACCGGCAGCCGCGAGGCGACGTCGCGGGCGCTCGTGGTCACCTCGGAGGCCCAGCCGGTCGTCGTGTGGGACGACCTGGCCGGCCGCGGGGTGCAGCACCTGCTCGACGAGCGCGCCGTCGCCAGCTTCGCCCGCTCGGTGCTGGGGTCGGTGGTCGAGGACCCGGTCGCCGTCGAGACGCTGCGCTCGTTCCTGCGCCACCACGGCTCCCGGGCCGAGGTCGCGTCCGAGCTCGGCATCCACCGCAACACGGTGCGCAACCGCCTCGGTCAGATCGAGGCCACCACGGGCCGCTCGCTGGACGACCCGCAGGTGCGCGTGGACGCCTGGGTGGCCCTCTCGGCGGTGCCGGCGACGCCTGAGGGGTGATGGGGGGGACCGACCGTGGGGAACGGGCGAGGCCGGGTCCTCGCGCCGTCGGCGCAAGGACCCGGCCTCGGCCGGTTGCTGCTAGGCGCGCAGCTCGCGGGCGAACTCCTCGAACACGGCGATGTAGGCGTCGATCGCCTCGTCGGTGTGGGTGACCGAGAGGGTCCACTCCTCCTCACGGCCCGGCGTCATGAAGATGCCGCGGTTCATGTTGAAGAGCCAGGCGAGCGTGGAGAGCTCGGCGTCCTGGTTGGCCTTGAAGGTCTCGTAGTCGACGACCTTCGACGGGGAGAACGTCACGCAGCCCTTGGAACCGATGCCGACGACGTAGCCGGGGAGGCCGTAGCGGGCCACCACGTCCTCGCAGCCGGCGACGATGCGCTCGTTGAGGTGGTCGAGGTGCGCGTACGCCTCGGGCGTGAGGACCTCGAGGAGGCTCGCCCGGGTCGCCGCCATGGTCAGCGGGTTCCCGTTGTACGTGCCGACCTGGTAGACGGTCCCGTCCTCGACGGCGGACATGACCTCCGCGCTGCCGCCGATGGCGCCGGTCGGCAGACCGCCGCCGAGGGCCTTGGCCAGGGTCACGAGGTCTGGCAGGACCCCGAACTTCTCGCTGGCGCCGCCGGCCGCGATGCACAGGCCGGTCTTGACCTCGTCGAAGATCAGGACGATGCCGTGGCGCTTGGTGATCTCGCGGACCTGCTGCAGGTAGCCGGGCTCGGGCAGCACCACGCCGAGGTTCATCATGGCGGCTTCCATGATGACGCAGGCGGGCAGGCGGCCCTCGGCCGCGAGCCGCTCGATCCGCCGCTCCATGGCGCCGGCGTCGTTGAACGGCACGGCGACCGTCATGTCCACCGTGGACTGCGGGATGCCGCCGCCGTAGGGCAGCGACTCCAGGTTCTCCCGGTCGCCGATCTTGTCGTACTCGACGCCGATGGAGACCATGACCGTGTCGTGGTGGCCGTGGTAGGAACCGAAGATCTTCATGACGGTGTCGCGGCCGGTGTAGGCGCGGGCGATGCGGATGGCGTCCATCGTCGCCTCCGACCCCGAGTTGGTGTACCGCCACTTGGGCAGGCCCCAGCGGCGGGCCAGCTCGTTGCCGACGACGATCGCGTCCTCGGTCGGGGCGGCGAAGTGCGTCCCGAGCGGGTACCGCTCGGCCACGGCGCGACCGATCGCGGGGTGGGCGTGGCCCTGGACCATCGAGCCGAACCCGTTGTGGAAGTCCCACATCTCGTTGCCGTCGACGTCCCAGACCTTGGGGCCGTCGCCGCGCTCGAGGTAGATGGGCCACGGGTCGCGCAGCTGGTAGGACGACGCCACGCCGCCGGCGAGGTGCTCGTTGGCGCGCGCGTACGTCTCCTTGGACTTCTGCGTCCGGGCGTTGAGCCGCTCCGACTCGCGCTCGATGAGCTCGGCGATGCGCGCGCGATCGATGGGGGTGGTGGTGACGGGGGTCTGCTCTGTGGTGCTCATGGAGCTTCCTTCTGCCCGGGCCGGCCTGGCGCTCGGGCGCGTTGTTGGATGAGCTGGCCCGGCCGACCTGGCGCCGGGCCGACGGCCTCAGACCGTCTCGATCGCGCCTGTGGTGGAGTCACCGCGCGGGAGGGACTCCCCACGGAAGAACGCCGGGCGGCGCAAGTACTGGACGAACATGACGACCACGCCGAGGGCGAGGACGCCGACGCCGAGGATGAAGACCAGCCCGATGCCCCCGATGCTGGAGCCCGAGCCGTAGTCCGGGTCCATGGAGTCCACCGTCGTCTGGACGAAGAAGATCAGCAGCAGCAGGCCGCCGATCCCCGGGGCGAGGATCTTGCCCAGGAAGTCCTTCGTGCTGGAGAACGCCTCCTTGCGGAAGTACCAGACGCTGGCCAGGGCGGTGACGCCGTAGTAGAAGCAGACCATGATGCCGAGGGTGGTGATCGTGTCCCACAGCACGTCCTCGGAGAGGACGCGCATGACCGCGTAGAACGTGGACGCGATGACCGCGGCGGCCACGGTGGCGTAGCCCGGCGACTGGAAGCGGGGGTTGATCCGGGCGAACTTCGGCGACAGCGCCCCGTAGTGCCCCATCGCGAGCATGGTGCGCGCCGGCGAGACGAACGTCGACTGCAGCGAGGCGGCAGAGGAGGAGAGGACGGCGAGCGACATGATCATCGCCGCCGGGCCCATGACCGGGCCGGCGAGCGCGGCGAACACGTTCTCGTTGATGTCCTCGTTGCCCAGCCCCAGCGCGCCCGTCCCGACGCCGGAGAAGCTGAGCACGGCCAGGGCGATGGCCAGGTACAGGGCGACGATGACGAAGATCGTCGTCGTCGCGGCCTTGCCGGGCGTGGTGGCCGCGCCCTTGGTCTCCTCGTTGATCGTCAGGACGACGTCCCAGCCCCAGTAGATGAACACGGACAGCGAGATGCCCGCGGCGAAGGCGGAGAAGGAGTCGACGGCCAGCGGGTTGAACCACGCGGCCTGGATCTGCAGGCCCTCGAACGCCGTGCCGTTGCTCACGTGGGTGAAGGCGGCGATCGTGAACCAGACGAGGACGGCGAGCTGGAAGGCGACGAGCACGTACTGGACGATCTTGGTGGCCTCGATGCTCCGGTAGGAGATCCAGCACGCCGCCACCATGAACACCAGGCAGGTGGCCACGTTGATCGGGACGTTCCTGGTGAGCTCGGCCAGCTCGGGGTTGCCGAAGATCTGGGCGAGCAGCAGGTAGAAGAAGTCGACGGCGATGCCGGCGAGGTTGGACAGCACGAGGATCGTGGCCGCGAGCAGGCCCCAGCCGCCCATCCACCCGATCCACGGGCCGAAGGCGCGGGAGGACCAGGTGAAGGTGGTGCCGGAGTCGGGCATCGCCCGGTTGAGGTGCCGGTAGCCGAGGGCGACCAGGAGCATCGGGATGAACCCGACGATGAAGATGGCGGGCAGCTGCTCGCCCACGGCGGCAGCGGTGGGGCCGAGCGCACCGGAGAGGGTGTAGGCGGGCGCGATGCACGAGACGCCGATGACGACCGAGCCCAGCAGGCCGATGCGGCCGCGGCTCAGACCCTTGTCGCTGACTCCCTCGTCGGCGGGGTCGGCGGGTGGCTTCGTTGCCACCCGTCCGGGGGCGCTCATCCGGCCTGCCCCGACCTGGGGACGACGATGGCGGGGACCGGGAGCTCACGGAGCATCCGGGCGGCCGTGGTGCCGAGGAACGTCTGGCGGTGCTGCGCGAGCCGGGACGACCCGACCAGCACGATGCTGCGGGGGTGCCAGCCGATGGCACTGATGGCTTGTCTCATGTTCTTGCCCTGCCCAATCTCGATGGTGACGTCGTTGTCAGTGCGGCCGGCGACAGCCTCTCTGATGAGGTCCGTCGCCTGACGCCGTATCTCGTCCTCCACGCCGTGATGCGTGTCCAGCTCGACGAGCGATACGAGGTGGAGGTCCATACCGGTGCGGCCCGCGGCCTCGAGCGCCTCGTCGAGGACGAGCTCCGCCCCCGGGCGGGTGCCGACGGCGCAGTAGATGCGCTCGATCGTCCCGGCCGGGCGGTACTTCCGCGGCGTCAGGGCCACGGGTACCGGGGAGGCGTGCAGGAGGTGGGTGGCCACCGGTCCGACCGTGAAGGGCGAGCCGTGGCCGCCGGAGGCCGTGCCGACGACGATCATCGCGGCGCCGAGGTCGCGGGCCGCGTCGAGCACGCCCTGGGGCACCGAGGGGTTGCGCCGCACGTGCATGCGCACCGGCACGTCGTCGGGCACGAGGGCCCGTGCCTCCTCGAGCCACGTGTCGACCTGGTCCTGCACCAGCGGGGCGATGTCGCCCGACTGGGGGTAGCTGGCGCCGAACGGGTCGTCGCTGCGCAGCACGAGCACGACGTCGAGCTCGGCGCCGAGCGACTGCGCCAGCACGACGCCGAAGCGCAGCGCGTCCTTGCTGCGCTTGTCGCCGCCGTAGGCGACCAGGTAGCGGGGTGCGTTCATGCCAGGACCGCCTTGCTCGAGAGGTGGGTATGGATCTCGTCGGCGACGGTGCGGCCCATCCGCAGGGCGCCGTCGACGTGCTGGTAGCCCGCGGCGGCGAGGTCGGAGCTCGCCCAGCGGATGGGCCCGACCGGCTGGCGCTGGTCGGCGCCGTAGCGCGACAGGCCGCCGAGGTCGAAGCTGGCGGCGTAGGCGCCGCGGGTCCACTCCTCCGAGCCCCAGTCGGACTCGTAGTACACGGCCGGGGAGAGGGCCTGCTCGCCGAGGTACCCGGCGATGCCCTCGAGGATGCGGCGGCGACGCTCCGCGGCGGTGAGCGTGAACAGCTCGTCCGCCTTCTCGTCGGAGACGAAGCCGACGAGCGTGCCGCGGGTGTCGCCGTCGTTGGTGTTGTCGTAGACCTCCTGGACGAGCGCGTCGGCGCCGAAGCAGGTGCCGCAGAGCCCGTCCTCGCGCCAGAAGGGGCGGTCGTAGACGGCGTGGACCTTGATGACCAGGCCGAGCGAGAGGTGCTGGTGGAGCTGGTGCTGGCGCCGGGGCAGCGGCGGCTCGAACGAGACGCGCGAGTACAGGTTCGGCGGGACGGCCATCACGACCTGCTGGGCACGGACCGTGACGCGGTCGGACACGACCGTCGCGCCGTCGTCGTCCCACCGGACGGTGCGGACGGGGGTCCCGAGACGGACGACGTCGTCGCCGAGCTCCTCGGCCATCGCGACGGAGACCGACTGCATGCCGCCGACGATCCGCCGGTCCAGGACGAAGTTCTCGTCGACGAGATGGGTGAAGGAGCCGGCCGAGGCGGCCATGAGGACGGCCTGCAGGGCGGAGAACGCGTGCGCCGGCTTGGTGAGCATGCCGCCGGCGATGAAGAGGCCGATGTTCTGGCACGCCTCGGCGTCGTCGGACTGCTCGGCCAGCCAGTGCGCGAACGAGACGGTGTCGAGGGCGCGGGCCTGGGGGTGTGCCCAGGGCTCGTCGGCCCCGACCTGGGCGGCGAGGCGGTCCAGGAGGTCGATGAGGCGCTCCATCTCGGCAGCCGTCCGCTCGGACACGGGGAACCGGTCCCCGGTGTAGCGGGTGCGCACGCCCGCCGGGGAGACGTAGACCGAGTCCCCCTCGCGGTAGCGCTGGTAGGTGCTCTTGCCGAGCTCCTTCACGAGGTCGAGCAGCTCGGTCTGGTCCGGCGACACCCACTGGCCACCGATCTCCAGCCAGGCGCCGTCGACGGTGTCGCTCCAGGTGCGCCCGCCCACACGGGTGCGGGCCTCGAGGACGACCACGGAGTAGCCCGCTCGCGTGAGGCGGCGTGCCGCCATGAGGCCGGCGGGGCCGGCGCCGACGATGGCGACGTCTCGCTCGAGGGCGACCTCGTCGTTGTCCTCCGTTGGACTCACCTTCTTCGGTCATGTTCCCGGCCCGGGACTGAAGTCCCACCGATATGAATGGGGATCATTAAGCCCGCTGCGGGCCGCCACGTCAAGCCCCGGCGTGGGGGACTTCTCGCTGCGTCGCCGAGCGGCCCGGCCGGGGTGGTCCCGGCAACGCCCGCCGCCGGTGCGGCAAGATGGGCTCCCATGAGCAGCGAGCCCGACGTCGCCCCGTCGCGCCGGCGGGGCCGCCCCTCCGCGCCGGTCCTCTCGCGCACCAAGATCACCGGCGCCGCGATGGCGCTCGTCCACGCGCGGGGCTACCGGGCGTTGACGATGGCCGGGCTGGCCCGCCAGCTCAAGGTGGCCCCGTCAGCGTTGTACAACCACGTCGCCTCCAAGGACGACGTGCTGCGCTGGGTGCAGGACCGGGTCAACAGCGCCATCGACGCCGACGGTTTCCGCACGCTCGCGTGGGACGAGGCGCTGGTGCGGTGGGCGCGCTCGTATCGCGCCGCGTACGCGCGCCACGCCCCGCTCGTGGCCCTCATGGCGGTGACCCCGATCACCGGGGCGCCGCACACCGTGGCGATGTACGAGCGCGTGGCGAGCGGGCTGTGCGCCGCGGGCTGGCCCGAGGACGAGGTGATCGCCGTCATCACCGCGGTCGAGTCGTTCGTGCTCGGCTCGGCGCTGGACACGACGGCGCCGGAGGACATCTTCGACGTCGGAGACCTCGCCCTCGAGGCACCCGTCCTCGCCGCGGTGAACCGCGCGCGCCCGACCGGCGACGTCGCCCGGCAGGCCTTCGACCTCGGCCTCGCCGCGCTGGTCGAGGGCCTGCGTGCGCGCCTGACGGCGGTGGGCACCACGGGGTGACGGGACCGTCGGCTACTCGTCGCCGAGCGCGTGCATGACGTGCTTGACGCGGCTGTACTCCTCCACGGAGTACAGCGAGAGGTCCTTGCCGTAGCCGGAGTACTTGAACCCGCCGTGGGGCATCTCCGAGGTGAGGAGCACGTGGGTGTTGACCCACACGCAGCCGAAGTCGAGGTCCCGGGACACGCGCATCGCGGTGCCGTGGTCGCTCGTCCACACGCTGGAGGCCAGCGCGTAGTCGACGTCGTTGGCCAGCTCGACGGCCTCCTCCTCCGTCGTGAAGGACTGGACCGTCAGGACCGGGCCGAAGGTCTCCTCCTGGACGATCGGGTCGTCCTGACGCACGCCCGTGACGACGGTCGGGGCGATGAAGTACCCGGTCTCGCCCACACGCTCGCCGCCGGTGACGATCGTCGCGTGCGCCGGCAGGTTCGCGACCTTGGCCATGACCGACTCGAAGTGGCGGACGTTGTTGAGCGGCCCGTAGAAGTTCTTGGAGTCGTCCGGGTCGCCGGTGGTGATCTCCCGGGCGGCGGCGGCGAGCAGCTCGACGAGCTCGTCGTGCGCCGACTCCTGCACCAGCACGCGGGTGACGGCGGTGCAGTCCTGGCCGGCGTTGAAGTAGCCGAACTCGGTCAGCGCCTTGGCGGTGGCGGCCAGGTCGGCGTCGGCGAAGACCACGGCGGGCGCCTTGCCGCCGAGCTCGAGGTGGGTGCGCCGCACGCTCTTCGCGGCGCTGGTGGCCACAGCCTGGCCGGCCCGGACGGAGCCGGTGATGGCCACCATCGCGGGCGTGCGGTGCTCGGTCATGAGCGCACCGGTCGACCCGTCGCCGAGGACGACGTTGAGGACGCCCGCGGGCAGGATCTCCCCCGCGATCCGGGCCAGCTCGAGCGTGGACTCCGGGGTGGTGTCCGAGGGCTTGAGCACGATGGTGTTGCCGGCCGCGAGGGCGGGTCCGATCTTCCAGATCGCCATCATCAGCGGGTAGTTCCACGGCGTCACCTGGGCGATGACGCCCAGCGGCTCGCGGCGCACGTACGAGGTGTGCCCGGCCAGGTACTCACCGGCGGCCTTGCCCTCCAGGATGCGGGCGGCGCCGGCGAAGAACCGGAGGTTGTCGGCCCCGGCCCCGACCTCCTCCTGGGCGATCATCGCTCGGGGCTGCCCGGTGTTGCGGTGCTGGGCCTCGACCAGCCCCGCCTCGCCGGCCTCCAGCGCGTCGGCGAGGCGCAGCAGCAGGCGCTGGCGCTCGGCCGGCGTCGTGCGGCGCCAGGTGCGGAAGGCCGTGGCCGCCGCTGCCATGGCGGCGTCGACGTCGGTCGCGTCCGAGACGGGGGAGACGGCGACGCGCGCGCCGGTGCTGGGTTGGACGAGGTCGATGCGTCCGGACCCGTGGGCATCGACGAACGCGCCGCCGATGAAGTTCTGCAGGACCTCGGTGTCGTGCGTCATGTGTCTGACTCGCTTTCGCCACGAGCGTCATCGCTCGGCCTATAAATGAACGTCAGCCACTTTCGCACACCCCCGGGGCGGATGAAAGGGCCACGGGGCGATCGGCGCGGCAGGATGGGCCCATGCTCTCCGCGCACGCCGCCGCCGTCGTCACCGAGGCCGAGGCCCCGCTGCTCGCGGCCGGGGTGCCGCTCATGGAGCGGGCCGCGTTCGCGCTCGCGACGCACGTCTGCCGTGCGCTGCACGGGCGCGGGCACCGCGTGTCCGGCTCCGTGGTGCTCCTCCTCGTCGGCGGCGGCAACAACGGCGGGGACGCCCTGTACGCCGGCACGCACCTCGCCCGCCGCGGCTGCCAGGTGCATGCCGCCCTCCTCACCGACCGCGCCCACCCGGCCGCGCTCGCCGCGGCCCGCGCCGCCGGGGTGCGCACCCACGCCCCGGCCGACGCCGCCGCCCTCGTGGCCCTGGCGCGCCGCGCCGGGGTGTGGGTCGACGGTCTGACGGGCATCGGCGCCCGGGACGGACTGCGCGAGCCGTTCGCCGCCCTGGTGGCCGCCCTCGCGGACGAGCGTGCCGCCTCGCCCGACGAGCCCCTCGTGGTCGCCGTGGACGTCCCCAGCGGCATCGGCGTCGATGACGGCACGCTGCCCGGCCCCGTGCTCCCCGCCGACCTCACCGTCACGATGGGCAGCGCCAAGCCCGGCCTGCTCCTGCCCCCCGCCGCCGACCTGGTGGGTCGCGTGGAGGTCGTCGACCTCGGGCTCGAGCAGCATCTCGCCGGGCACGGCCCCGCCGTGTGCCGCCTGGGCGGCGCGGACGTCGCCGACCTCTGGCCGGTGCCCGGACCCACCGACCACAAGTACAGCCGGGGCGTGCTCGGCGTCGTCGCCGGCTCCTCCACGTACCCCGGGGCCGCCGCCCTCACCACGGCCGGCGCGCTGCGCACCGGCGTCGGCATGATCCGGCTGCTCGGCCCCGACGCCATGACCGCCCAGGTGCGGGTGCACCACCCGGAGGTCGTGGCCGTGCCGGGACGGGTCCAGGCGTGGGTGGTGGGCCCCGGCGTCGCCGCCCACGACGTGGCCCGCCTCGAGGAGGCCGCCATGCACCTGCGCGCCGGCCTGGCCGCCGGCGCGCCGGTGGTCCTCGACGCCGGCGGCCTCACCCTCCTGCACGACGACGACGCGCACCTGGACCTGCCCGCCACGGTCGTCCTCACGCCCCACGCGGGGGAGCTCGCCGAGCTGCTCGCCGCCCGCGGCGAGGTCGTGACGCGCGACGAGGTCGTGGCCGCCCCCGCGCGTCACGCCCGCCTGGCGGCCGAGATCACCGGCGCGACCGTCCTGCTCAAGGGTGCCGGCACGGTCGTCGCCGCCCCCGACGGCCCGCTGTACGCCCAGCGCGACGCCACCGCCTGGCTCGCCACCGCCGGCGCGGGCGACGTGCTCGCCGGTGTCCTCGGTGCCCTCCTCGCCGCGTACGGCGACGTCCTGGCCGTCGACACGCGCGCCGGCGAGTCCCTCGTGCCCCGCCTCGCCGCCGCGGCGGCGCTCGTGCACGGCCGCGCGGCCCGCCTCGCGGCCGGGCAGCACGTCCCCGACGAGACGGACCGGCGCCGCACCCCGGCCCGGGACGTCGGCGGCCCGATCACCGCCGGCGACGTCGCCGCCGCGGTGCCGCTCGCCGTCCGCGCGCTGCTGCGGGGAGCACCCGACCCGCGCCGCGGGTTAAAGACTGACCCACGTGAGCTCCGCCGTCTGCCAGGCCGTCGACGCCTCCCCGGCGCGCGCCGTCGTCGACCTCGACGCGATCGTGCACAACGTCGGGGTGCTGCGCGCCGCGGCCCCCACCGCCCAGGCGATGGCCGTGGTCAAGGCGGACGCCTACGGGCACGGGCTGCTGCCTGTGGCCCGCGCAGCGCTCGCCGGCGGCGCCACCTGGCTGGGCGTGGCCCAGCTCGCCGAGGCACTGACGCTGCGCGCGGGGATCGGCCCCGGCCCGCGGATCCTCAGCTGGATCTTCGCGCCCGGCGCCCCGCTCGACGACGCCCTGCGCGCCGACCTCGACCTCTCGGTGTCCGCGCCCTGGGCGGTCGAGGAGATCCGCGCCGCCGCCGCCGCCACCGGCCGCACCGCCCGCGTGCACCTCAAGGTCGACACCGGCATGGGACGCGGCGGCGCCCGCCCCGAGGCCTTCGCGGACCTGCTCGGCGCCGCAGCCCGCGCCGTCGCGGAGGGCGCGGTGACCGTGGCAGGCATCTGGTCCCACCTGGCCTGCGCGGACGACCCCGCCAGCCCCGTCACCGCCACCCAGACCGAGGTCTTCACCGCCGCGCTCGCCCAGGCCGAGCGGGCCGGGGTCCGGCCGGAGGTCCGGCACCTCGCCGCCTCCGCCGGCGTGCTGCTCCACCCGGGCACCCACTTCGACCTGGTCCGCCCCGGCATCGCGGTGTACGGGCTGACCCCCGCCCCGGCGGTCGTCGACGTGGCCGAGCTGGGGCTGCGGCCCGCGATGCGGCTCGAGGCTCGGCTCACGGTGGTCAAGCCAGCCCCGGCCGGAACGCCACTCTCCTACGGGCACACCGCGGTGACGACGTCGGACACCTACCTGGGCGTGGTGCCCCTCGGCTACGGCGACGGCATCCACCGCAGCGCCTCCGACGCCGGTCCCGTCCAGGTGGGCGACCGGCGCCTGCACGTGGCCGGGCGCGTGTGCATGGACCAGATCGTCGTGGACCTCGGCCCGCAGGGGTCCGGCGTCCGTGAGGGCGACGTCGCCGTCCTCTTCGGGGACGGCCGCGCCGGCCTGCCGACCGCGGACGACTGGGCGGTGGCGGCGGGCACCATCAACTACGAGATCGTCACCGGGGTCGGGGCGCGGGTGCCGCGCACCTACACCGGCGGGGAGGACGCATGAGCGAGTCCATGGTCACCGTCACCGTCACCGTCACCGGCCCGGAGGACACCCGGGCCCTCGGCCGCCGCCTCGCCGCCGTGCTGCACGCCGGCGACCTCGTGCTCCTCAGCGGCGCCCTCGGCGCCGGGAAGACCACGCTCACCCAGGGCATCGGCGCGGGCCTCGGCGTGCGCGGGCAGGTCGCGTCGCCCACGTTCATCATCGCGCGCGTGCACCCGGCGCTCACCGACGGGCCCGACCTCGTGCACGTGGACGCCTACCGGCTCGGCTCGCTCGACGAGGTCGACGCGCTCGACCTCGACACCTCCCTCGAGGAGTCCGTCACGGTGGTGGAGTGGGGCGAGGACAAGGTGGAGGCCCTTGCCGAGGACCGGCTCGAGGTGGAGATCCGACGCCCCCGCGGTGCCGCCGCCGGCACCCCGCACGACGTCGAGGACCTCGCCGACCACGCACCGCGCGAGATCCACCTGCGCGGGGTCGGGCCGCGCTGGGCCACGGTCGACCTCACCGCCGTCGGCGCGGGCTGATGCGCACCGCGGCCCGGTGGCCCGGCCGCGCCGCGGCCGTCCTCCTGGGGCTGTGCCTCCTGGGGCTGTGCCTCGTCGGTGCCGGGCCGGCGCTCGCGGCGGCGCCGGCCCTCGCGGCCGGCGCCACCGACGCCCCGGTCGCGCCGGCGCCGGTCCAGACCGCTCCCGGCGTCCCGGCGGAGGTGGGCGAGCTCCTCACGCGGGACGGCGCGGCGCTCGTCGTCGGCCTGGGGGCCGGCGAGCTGGACCTCGACCCCGAGGAGCGCGCCCAGGTGCGTGCGGGCCTCGTGCGCACCGTGCGCACGTGGTCACCGACCCTCGTGGCGGGCGCCGAGGTCAACCCCGTCACGGTCCGGCTCGAGCGCTGGATCGTCCCGCTGCTGCTCCGGGGGGCCCCCGTCGGGGTGCTCACCACCGGCCTCGACCCGGAGGACGTGGACGCTCCGGCGCGGGTGCTGGCGGACCCGGAGTTCGCCGCCGCGCTGGAGGGCCTCGCACCGGGCGCCGCAGTCATCCACGACGAGCCGCTCGACGCCTGGTTCACCCTCGCCGACGGCGAGGTGGGCGCGCTCGACGCCGTCGCCCGGGAGAACCTCGCCGGCACCGTCCCGGTGAACCTCTACCAGCCGCTCGTCGCCGCCCGGTACGCCGTCGACAGACCCGCCGGCCCGCCGGTGGCGTCGGAGTCCACCGGCCCGCAACCGGTGGTGTGGGTGGCGCTCGCAGCGGTGGCGCTGCTCGTCTGGGCCGGGGTCGTGGTCTGGCTGCGCCGCCCCGACACCGGGTCCCACACCCCCTGGCGCCCGCCGCACCGCGAGGTCTGAACCGCACCCGACTACCCTGGCGGGGTGAAGATCCTGTGCCTCGACACCTCCGCCGGCAGCGCCGTCGCCCTCGTGGACGACGCCGGGGGCTCGCCCGAGGTGGTGGCCCGCGCCGTCGGTGAGGGCACGCGCCGGCACGCCGAGACGCTCAGCACGATGGTCCAGGAGGTCCTGGCCGCGGGCTCGCCCGCCGCCGTGGACCTCGTCGCCGTCGGCACCGGGCCGGCACCGTTCACGGGCCTACGGGTCGGGCTCGTGACCGCCGCCGCCCTCGGCCGGGGCTGGGGGGCCGACGTCGTCGGCATCTCCTCCCTCGACGTCCTCGCCCGGCAGGCGCTCGACCGGCTCGGGCCGGGGGAGGAGGTCCTCGTCGCCACCGACGCCCGCCGCAAGGAGGTCTACTGGGCCCGCTACCGCGCGGCCGGGCCCGACGACGTCGAGCGCCTCGCGGGGCCCGCCGTGGAGCCCGCGGCCGCGGTCGGTGCGGGGGGCGGGCTCGCCGGGGCGGCGGTGGCCGGTGCCGGCGCCCGCCTCTACCCGCAGGACCTGCCCGCCACGGACGGCCTGCCCGACCAGCTCGACGCCGCGGTCCTGGCCCGCCTGGCGCGCAGCCGGCTCGTGCGCCGCGCGGCGGGCGCGGACGTCGAGCTCGGCACCGACCCGCTCTACCTGCGCCGTCCCGACGTCCACGTCGCGGGTGCCCCCAAGCGGGTCTCGTGACCGTCCGGCTGCGGCCCCTGCTCGGCACCGACCTCGACCGGGTCATGGAGCTCGAGCCCCTGCTCTTCGGGGCGGGGGCGTGGTCGCTCGGCGCGTACCGCGAGGAGCTGGCCACCGAGGGCCGCACCTACGTGGCCGCCGTCGTGGCGGAGGCCGGCGGCGAGCTGCTCGTGGGGTACGCGGGCGTCGCGGCCGGCGAGGAGGCCCAGGTCATGACGGTCGGCGTGGACGCCGCGCACCGTCGCCGGGGGATCGGCACCCTCCTGCTCGAGGCGCTGCTGGAGGCTGCGCGCGCCGACGGCGCCCGCAGCGTGCTGCTCGAGGTGCGCGCGTCCGACGACGGCGCCCAGCGCCTCTACGCGCGCGCGGGCTTCGTCCCGATCGGGCGGCGCCGCCGCTACTACGTGATGGAGGGCGAGGACGCCGTCGTCATGCGCAAGGACCTGCGCCCGAGCGTCGGGCCGGTCGGCGCCGGGAGCTAGCCCCGACGCCGCCGGATCTGTCCGCTCAGCGCACCTGTGACGCCTGGTCGAACTCCAGACGACCCGCCCGCGGGTGCTGCGCCTGAGGGTCGCCGGGGTTCGGGGCGTGCCCCACGTTGACCACGAACAGGGTCTTCCAGCCGCTCTCCGCGTGGACCTCGGTGTCGACGCCGGCCGGGTCGAGCCCTCCCATCGGGCCCACCTGCAGGCCCATCGCCCGCAGAGCCAGGAGGAGGTAGCCGAACTGGATCAGGGCGTTCGTGCGCGCCATGGCCTCTCGCGCCTCGGCCCTCGGCTCGAGCTGCTCGCGGGCACCGGTGCGGAACGGGGCCAGCACCGGGAGGTGCTCGTGGAACCGGGGGTCGTAGGCCGCGACGATCGTCAGCGGAGCCGCCAAGGTCTTGGCCTGGTTCCCCTCGGCGAGGTGGGCGGCGACGCGGGCGCGGCCCTCGGCGGAGGCCAGCACGGTCAGGCGCAGGGGCTGGCCGTTCATCGCCGTCGGCGCCCACCGGAGGTGCTCGTACGCGGCCCGGACCAGCGCCAGGTCGACGGGCTCGCCCGTGAAGGTGTTGGTGGTGTGGGCGCGGTCGAAGAGCTGGTCGATCGCGGCGTCCTCGAGCGGGCGGGTGGTCACGGCGGGGGAGGTCGTCTCGGTCACAGCAGGTGAACCCCCGACCCAGCGGCCGATAGTTCCCGAACCACCATGGCGTTCGTCACACTCTGTCCGGCATCCGAACAAGGGGCTGAAAAGTGCCCGTGGGCGTGGCGGAAATGTGACCCGGGACTCGCTACTATGCAGGACTATGGTCACGACAGTGCCGACGAAGCCACGCCGAGCCCGGAACACGACCGTCGCCCTCAAGTCGGCGATGGCGGTCTCGGGCATCCTCTTTGTGCTCTTCGTCCTCCTCCACATGTACGGCAACCTCAAGGCCTTCTCGGGGCAGGAGGCGTTCGACGGGTACGCGCACGGCCTGCGGGACCTGCTCTACCCCTACCTCCCGCACGAGGGCTTCCTCTGGATCCAGCGCGTGGTCCTCACGCTCGCCGTCGTCGTCCACGTCGCGTCCGCGGCCGCGCTCTGGCGCCGTGCCCGCGAGGCGCGCGGCACCCGCTACCTCAAGCACAAGCGGCTCGTGCAGACCTACTCCGCGCGCACCATGCGCTGGGGCGGCGTGATCCTGCTGGCGTTCATCGTGTTCCACCTGCTGCAGTTCACGACCCTGACGATCAACGTCGGCGGCACGTTCGACAGCCCGTACGAGCGGCTCGTCACGGCCTTCCAGCCGGAGCACTGGTACGTCTACCTGGTCTACCTCGTGGCCATCCTCACGCTGACGATGCACGTGCGCCACGGCGTGTGGAGCTCGATGCAGACGCTGGGGGCGTCCAACCGCAAGCGCGAGCGCGCCATCAACCTGACCGCCTACCTCGTGGCCGCGGCGCTCCTGATCGGGTTCATGGCGCCGCCGACCGCGATCCTGCTGGGCTTCGTGAGCTGAGGAAGAAGAGATGACCACCACCGAGACCACCAGCACGGACACGCTCGTCGAAGGGCTCTACCGCGCGGGCGCGGACATCACCGACAGCAAGGCGCCCGCGGGGCCCCTCGCCGCGAAGTGGGAGAAGCGCAAGTTCTCCGCCCGCCTCGTCAACCCGGCCAACCGCCGCAAGATGCACGTCATCGTCGTCGGGACCGGGCTGGCGGGCTCCTCCGCGGCGGCCACGCTCGGCGAGGCCGGCTACCAGGTCAGCGCGTTCTTCTACCAGGACTCCCCGCGCCGGGCGCACTCCATCGCCGCCCAGGGCGGCATCAACGCCGCGAAGAACTACAAGAACGACGGCGACTCCGTCCACCGCCTGTTCTACGACACGGTCAAGGGCGGCGACTACCGCTCCCGCGAGACCAACGTCTACCGCCTCGCCGAGGTGAGCACGAGCATCATCGACCAGGCCGTGGCCCAGGGTGTGCCGTTCGCCCGCGAGTACGGCGGCCTGCTCGACAACCGCTCCTTCGGCGGCGTGCAGGTCTCCCGCACGTTCTACGCCCGCGGCCAGACGGGGCAGCAGCTCCTCATCGGCGCCTACCAGGCCCTCGAGCGGCAGGTGGCGGCCGGGACGGTCACCACCTTCTCCCGCCACGAGATGCTCGAGCTCGTCGTCGTGGACGGCAAGGCGCGCGGGATCATCGCCCGCGACATGGTCACCGGTGCGATCGAGACGCACCTGGCCGACGTCGTCGTCCTCGCCTCCGGCGGCTACGGCAACGTCTTCTACCTCTCGACCAACGCGATGGGCTGCAACGTCACGGCCACGTGGCGCGCACACCGCAAGGGCGCCTACTTCGGCAATCCCTGCTACACCCAGATCCACCCCACGTGCATCCCGCAGTCGGGCGACTACCAGTCCAAGCTCACGCTCATGAGCGAGTCGCTGCGCAACGACGGCCGCATCTGGGTGCCGAAGAACCCGGCCGACGCCACCAAGGACCCGCGGCAGATCCCCGAGGAGGACCGCGACTACTACCTCGAGCGCCGCTACCCGGCATTCGGCAACCTCGTCCCGCGCGACATCGCCTCCCGCGCGGCCAAGCAGGCGTGCGACGAGGGCATGGGCGTGGGCCCGGAGGTCGAGGGCGTGCGCCGCGGCGTCTACCTCGACTTCGCCGAGGCGATCAAGCGGCTGGGTCGCCCCGCCGTCGAGGCCAAGTACGGCAACCTCTTCGACATGTACGCGCGCATCACGGGGGAGAACCCCTACGAGGTGCCCATGCGCATCTACCCCGCCGTCCACTACACGATGGGTGGGCTGTGGGTGGACTACGACCTGCAGTCCTCCATCCCGGGGCTGTTCGTCGCGGGCGAGGCCAACTTCTCCGACCACGGCGCCAACCGGCTCGGTGCGTCCGCGCTGATGCAGGGCCTCTCGGACGGCTACTTCGTCCTGCCCAACACCATCAACGACTATCTCGCCGACGCGCCGTTCGAGAAGATCTCACAGGACCACCCGGCCGTCGTGGAGGCGGTGCGCTCCGTCCGGGAACGCATCGACCACTTCCTCGGCTCCAACGGCACCCGCACGGTCGACTCCTTCCACAAGGAGCTCGGATCGATCATGTGGGAGTACTGCGGCATGGAGCGCACCGAGGAGGGCCTGCGGACCGCGATCGACAAGATCCGGGACCTCAAGGCCGAGTTCTGGCGCGGGGTGAAGGTCCTCGGCACCAACGAGGAGCTCAACCAGGCGCTCGAGCGGGCCGGCCGCGTGGCCGACTTCTTCGAGCTCGCCGAGCTCATGTGCATCGACGCACTCCACCGCCGGGAGTCGTGCGGCGGCCACTTCCGCGCCGAGTCCCAGACCGAGGACGGCGAGGCCCTGCGGGACGACGACCAGTTCGCCTACGTGGCGGCGTGGGAGTTCGGCGGCGACAGCGGGGCGCCGGTCCTGCACAAGGAACAGCTCGTGTACGAGAACATCGAGATGAAGCAGCGGAGCTACAAGTGAACATCACTCTCAACGTCATGCGGCAGGCCGGCCCCGCCGGGGAGCCCCGCCTCGTCGCCTACGAGCTCCGCGGCCTCTCCGAGGAGATGTCCTTCCTCGAGATGCTCGACGTGCTCAACGAGGAGCTCACCGCCCGCGGCGAGGACCCGGTGGCGTTCGACTCCGACTGTCGTGAGGGCATCTGCGGCATGTGCGGCATCGTCATCGACGGCGTCGCGCACGGCCCGGAGCAGACCACCACCTGCCAGCTCCACATGCGCTCCTTCAAGGACGGCGACTCCATCACGCTCGAGCCGTGGCGCTCCAGCGCGTTCCCGGTCATCAAGGACCTCGTCGTGGACCGCGGCGCCTTCGACCGCATCATCCAGGCCGGCGGCTACATCTCGGTCAACACCGGCGCGGCGCCGGACGCCCACGCCACCCCGGTGCCGAAGGCCAACGCGGACCGTGCGTTCGAGTCCGCCGCCTGCATCGGCTGCGGTGCCTGCGTGGCCGCGTGCCCGAACGGCTCGGCGATGCTCTTCACCGCCGCCAAGGTGACGCACCTCGGCCTCCTGCCCCAGGGTGGCCCGGAGCGTGAGTCGCGCGTGGTCAACATGCTCGCCCAGCACGACGCCGAGGGCTTCGGCGGCTGCACGAACATCGGTGAGTGCGCGGCCGTGTGCCCCAAGGAGATCCCGCTCGACGTGATCGGCAACCTCAACGCCGAGCTCGGCCGGGCCCTCGGCCACGGCAGGTAGTCCGGCCTCCAGCCGAGGGGCGGGGCCCCGCGGGGGGGGGCGCGGGCGGG
>NZ_JBTSDU010000038.1:0-23635 GCF_054605595.1 Georgenia sp.
GGACCAGCCCAGCACCTCGACGTCGTCCGGGTGCGCCGCGAGGTAGGCCTCGACGTCGTCCGTGACGAAGGCGGCCGAGAGTGCGCGCATGCGGGCGTCGTCGAGGAAGACGACGGACTGGCGCCCGTCCGGGCTGCGACCCAGGCCGGCGACCGGGGCGGTGAGGAAGCGGACGTCGCCGGTGGAGATCCCGCGGGCGGACACCCCGAGCGCGGCCATCTCGACCACGTCGAAGCCCTCGTCCACGGCGAGGGAGCCCGTGACCAGCTCGAGCATGCCGAGCAGCCGCGCCGGGTCGGAGAGCACCCGCTCCTGCTCGCCGGCGACGGCGATCGACCGGAGCCAGTTCTGCTGGCGCTGCACCCGGTCGAGGTCGCCGCGGGGCAGGCCGTAGCGCTGGCGGACGTAGATGAGCGCCTGCGCGCCGTCGAGGTGATGCGTGCCGGCGTCCAGGGCCAGGCCCCGCGAGCTCATCGGCTCGGCCAGGTCGATGGTGACCCCGCCGAGCGCGTCGGTCAGCGTGGCGAAGGATTCGAAGTCGGCGACGACGAAGTGGTCCGTGCGCACGCCGGTGAGCCGCTCAACCGTCTGGATCAGCAACGACGGGCCGCCGTAGGAGTAGGCGGCGTTGATCTTGTTCATGCCGTAGCCGGGGACGTCGACCCAGGAGTCGCGCGGGATCGACATGACGAACGCGTGCTGCCGGTCGGCGGGGAACTGGACGAGCATGATCGCGTCCGTGCGCTGCGCCCCGTACTCCCAGTTGCCCGCGTCACCGGCGGAGATCCGCGAGTCGGAGCCGAGGAGCAGGATCGTGAGCGGGCGGGCAGCGGCCGGGGCGTCCTGGCCCGCAGCGACGCCGCCGGCCTCGGTGGGCGCGCTGCCGGCCTCGGTGGGCACGGCGGCCGGGCCGGCGGGGTCCGGGCGGTCGGGGTCCACGCCGGCGGGTTCCGGGCGGTCGGTCAGGCCGGCGAAGGGGTCCTCGATCCACTCGACGCTCGACTGCACCGTGGCGCGCAGGTAGAGCCCGCTGGCGACGACGCCGGCGGCGAGCAGCAGGAGGATGCTCACCGTGACGGTGACGAGCGTCCGCAGGTGCGGGTGCCGCCGGCCCGCGGGGGGCGCGGGCGACGGGGGGTCCGCAGGATGCGGTGCGGCGTTCGCCATCGGCGCCCTCCTCGTCCTTGCCACCTGCACCGGTTCGTTGCCTGCACCGCCGGTTCCCCGCCGGCTCCTGCCCCTTGCCACATCTACCGGCCCTGTGCCGGCACCGGCACATCGCCACCGCCGGTCCCCCGGCGGCTCAGGCTCCATGGGTACACCTCACCGGGGGCGCGTGGCGGTGTTTTGGCCGTGCGGGTGGGTCTCGAATGCGCGACAGCGGCCGGGGTGGCGGGCCGGGGTGATGAGCCGGGTGGCAGCGCGGCCCGGGGTGGCGGGTTCGGGTGGCGGCGCGTCAGCCGATGCGGCGCGGGCCCGCCTGCCAGGCGTCCCAGGCGCTGCGGACGATGTCGACCAGCCCGTGCTCGGCCTTCCAGCCCAGCACGTCCACGGCACGCTCGGGCGAGGCGACCAGGCGGGGCGGATCGCCGGGGCGGCGGGGCTCGACGTCGGCCGTCACGTCCAGGCCGGAGACCGCACCGATCGTGTCGACCACCTCGCGGACGGATGCCCCCTCCCCGGTGCCGACGTTGAACACGTGCGGCGCCGCGCCGTCGTCGAACCCCTTGACGATGTGGTCGAGGGCGGCGAGGTGGGCGTGCGCCAGGTCGAGCACGTGGATGTAGTCACGCACGCAGGTGCCGTCGGGCGTCGGGTAGTCGTCGCCGAAGATCTTCGGGCGGTCCCCGCGGGCGAGGCGGTCGAGCACCATCGGCACGAGGTTGAGCACCGCCGGGTCGCCGAGGTCGGGCCAGCCGGAGCCGGCGACGTTGAAGTATCGCAGCGCCGTCCACCGCAGGCCCCAGGCACGCGCGCAGTCGGCGAGCAGCCACTCGCCCACGACCTTGGTCTCCCCGTAGGGGTTGATGGGCCGCTGCTCGGTCTCCTCGGTGACGAGCTCGACGTCGGGCATGCCGTAGACGGCGGCGGAGGAGGAGAAGATCATCTGCTTCACCCCGGCGGCCTCCATGGCCGCCAGGATGTTGGCCATGCCGCCGACGTTCTGCTGGTAGTACCAGGCCGGGCGGGCGACCGACTCCCCCACCTGCTTGCGGGCGGCGAAATGGATGACGGCGCTCACGCCGTGCTCGCGCATGACCCGCTCGAGGGTCGCCTGTGCGCCGGGGCCGGCGACGTCGAGCTCGACGAGGGTCGCCGCGCCGATGCGTTCGGCCGCGCCGGTGGAGAGGTCGTCGGCGACGAGCACCTCCTCGCCGCGGTTGAGGAGAAGTCGGACCACGTGGGCGCCGATGTAGCCGGCGCCGCCAATCACCAGGGTGCTCACGGTGCTGAGGGTAGCGGCGCGGCCGACCCACCGGCACGGGGCGGGGCGCTCGCCCGCGCGGCGCCGGGCCGCCGTCCGGGCCTCGGCGCGGGTTGCCGCGAGGTCAGCTCCCGAAGCCGACCTTGGTGGTGCGCTGGGCGCGCAGCCTCGCGCCCTTCTCCTGCGCGACCTGGCGCAACCCCTCCTGGAAGGTGACCATCTGGGCGCGCAGGCGGGCGGCGTCGTCGTCCGTGCCCGCGGCGAGGATGCGGACGGCGAGCAGGCCGGCGTTGCGGGCGCCGCCGATGGACACGGTGGCGACCGGCACGCCGGCGGGCATCTGCACGATCGAGAGGAGCGAGTCCATGCCGTCGAGGTGCTGCAGCGGCACCGGGACGC
This sequence comes from Georgenia sp., assembly GCF_054605595.1. Classification (NCBI taxonomy): domain Bacteria; kingdom Bacillati; phylum Actinomycetota; class Actinomycetes; order Allobogoriellales; family Allobogoriellaceae; genus Georgenia; species Georgenia sp. Next base: position 2,825 of record NZ_JBTSDU010000038.1, read on the forward strand.
CGATCACCGGCAGCGGGGTGACCGCGGCGAGCATGCCGGGCAGGTGGGCCGCGCCGCCCGCGCCGGCGACGATCACCCGCAGGCCGCGTTCGGCCGCCGAGCGGCCGTACTCGAGCATCTCGGCGGGCATGCGGTGCGCCGAGACGACGTCCACCTCGACCCCGACCTCGAACTCCTCGAGCACGTCGGCCGCGTCCCTCATGACGGGCCAGTCCGAGTCCGAGCCCATGACGATCCCGACCGTCGCGCCCATCGTTGCCTCCGTGTGTGGATGCCGCCCTGCGGTGCGGCGGGCACCAGTCTCGCACCGTCACCGCCGGACAGAAGACCCACCTCGTTTCACAAGCACCTCGTTTCGTGCGCCCCCCGTCGTGGCCGCTGGTGAGATCATGTCCTGATGAGCCAGCGTCCAGCCGACACCGGCACGGAACAGGCCCGCACGGCATCGCGCCGACGAGTGCTGGAGGTCGTGCGCGCCAACCCGGACGGGTGCGGAGTACCGGAGGTCGCCCGGGGCACCGACCTGCACCCCAACACGGTGCGGTTCCACCTCGACCGCCTGGAGCAGGTCGGCCTGGTCTCCCGCCGGATTCAGCACAGCGGCGAACCGGGCCGACCGCCGCTGACCTACGTCGCCAACTCGGTGCCCGACGCCGGGCGCGGCCACCGCGAGTTCGCCCAGCTCGCCCAGGTGCTGGCCACGCTCGTCGAGCAACTGAGCCCGGCCCCGGCGTCGGCCGCGATCGAGGCCGGGCGGTCCTGGGGCCTGGCCCGCACCGCGCACCCGGCGGGCCCGACGGCCGCCGCCGACGCGCTCGACACCCTGGTCACCACCCTCGGCGAGGTGGGCTTCGTCCCCGAGACGGACGTCAGCGCCACGGACGTCAATGCCACGGGCGTCACCATCGTGCAGCGGCACTGCCCGTTCCTGGAGGTCGCCCAGAACCACCAGGACGTGGTCTGCTCGCTGCACCTGGGCCTGATGCGCGGGGTCCTCGAACGCCTCGACACACCCGTGACCGCCGAGCACCTCGTGCCCTTCGCCGGCCCGGCGGGTTGCGAGGCGCACCTGACCATCGCGAAGGGCGACTGACCGTCCGTCTTCACGGACCGGGTCCCGCCGGACCTCCGCGACCCAGGGGTTCTACGGCTCGGGTCGTGGGTGGGGGCGACCGGGGTGGGTGGTCCGGACTCTTGCGCTTTTCGAAGCCATCGCCGTCAATGGTTTGTATGAGTCAGACCGGAGAAAATAGTCCATCGGATCCACCGAGCGAGGATTCGGTCCCGCAGGCGGCACATCGGCACCACGCCGAGCTGTGGACCGAGCTGGTCCAGCGCGAGGCGGCCCTGGTCAATGCCGTTGCCGCCGGCGAGGACCACGATCCCGCCCGACGTGAGCTCGTGGAGTTCCTCCACGGGGACGTCTTCGCGCATCTGGAGACCGAGGAGACGGTGCTCTACAACGCGGCGCGGGATGTCGGCGCCCACGCCCTGGTGGCGGCGCTGGAACTGGACCACAAGTCGCTGCTGAGCCTCGTCGAGCACATCGACCAGGCCAAGACCGGCCTGGACGCGGCGCTGTCGGCCCGCGCCCTGGTGATGCTGTTCATCCTGCGGATGGAGAAGGAGGAGACCGTCCTGATCCCGACGCTGAGCGAGGCGGGGGTGGACGCCTCGGTCCTCATCGCCGGGCGCGCCGAGATGCTGGGTGCCGACACCGTCTGAGGAGGATGTCGAGCCATCATCGCGGCCACCGGGTCAGGCGGCGGCGGCCGCCGGGTCAGGGACGCTTGGCGACGGTGATCAGCAGCGCGGAGTCCTCCACCGCCTCGAGACTGTGCCGGGCGTCGGGCACGATCAGCAGATCGCCGGTGCGGGCCTCCCAGGACACCTCGCCGGCCCACAGCCGCACCCGGCCGCTGAGGACGTAGATCGTGGCGTCGTCGTGATTCTCCCGCTCACCCAGGTGGGTGCCCTGGACCAGACCGACCACGGTCTGGCGCAGGACCTTCTCATGGCCGCCGAAGACGGTATCCGCCGCCCGGGTGCCGGCCGCGTCACGGGCTGCCTTGAGCTGTTGCCGGGCGAGGGCCTCGATCGAGATCTTCTGCATGTGGACAGTGTCCACGGATGTCGCCCTGAGCGACACCGGACGGCCCGCTGGTCCGGCAGTTCGTGCCGATGGCCGGTCAGCCGGACGGTCGGTCCCTCGGTCCGTTGGTTGGTCCTGTCGGTCAGCCGGTCCGCCGGTCCGCCGGTCGGTGAGGCTCAGTCGCGCCGGACCACGGTGGCGAACCGTCCCGGCGTGCCGGTGGGCATGGACCAGCGGAAGCCCCGGGGCAGGGTGGCCTCGAGCTCGTAGCGCAGCGAGACCAGCTCCGGGCCGCTCAGGATCGTGCACTCCCGGCCCGGCTCGAGCGCCCCGATGGTCGCGCGGAGCCGCTCCCGGCAGTCGGGGTAGTCCAGGCCGTTCAGGTCGAGAACGCGGGGCTCGGCATCCCGGGCCAGCCCGGACACCCCCGGCCCCGCCGTCGGCCCCGGCGCCGCCGTCGACCCGAGCCCCGCCGTCGACCCGAACTCCGCCGTCGGCTCGTCCTCGCCGGTGATCTCGGGCTGGTGGGCCAAGAGCGTGGGCAGGTCGGTGCCGGCGGCGGCCAGCGCTGGCAGGAGCACGGTGTTCTCCACCTCGGCCCGGGCCATGAACAGCGCGACGAGGGCACTGGCCGCCGCCGCCGCGTCCATCCCGGTGCGGGCGTGCTCGACCTCGGCGGCGAATGCCGCGAGCTGGCGGTGCTGGGCGCGCATGGCCCGCCCGAGCAGTGCGGTGGGGGCATCCGGTGCCGGGTCGTAGAGCAGCTCCTGCTCGGCCTGGACGTGGGGCAGGATCTCCAGGCAGACGAAGCTGACGAGGTCCTGCTGGGCCGGCTCGTGGGCCGCACGCGCCCCGACGGCCCCCAGGAGGGACTCGGTGCGGCGGATCAGCTCGGACTCCAGCGTGCTGTGATGGGCCTCGACGGCGCCGGTGAGGTCAGCGGGTTGCAGGGTGCGGGTCATGTCGGCCTCCGAGGGGAGATGACGGTGGTGCGGACCCTGTTTATTACAACAGCACTCGTAGAAATAGGGAAGGGGTCCTGGTCCCCATCCCCGCCCGGACCGGCGCCCGACCCCGGCGTCGAGGGTCGGGGCGGAGCGGTCAGGTTTCTTTGATGCCGGATCGGAGGAACGCTTGTAGCCTGAACGAGATACCGACGTGTCCGAGCTCACACGACCACCCGGGTGGCTTGCTCCGGGCCGAGCCGGGCACGCACCGACGAGGTGAGGAACGTACTCATGGCCGAGTCCTTGTACCAGCCGACCACGCCGCAGGTCGCGGCCCACCGGGAAGCGCTCGCGCCGGGGATCCACGCGGCGTGGAAACAGTTCAGCCAGGCGGTCTTCACCGCCGGGGCGCTGGACGAGAAGACCAAACAGCTGATCGCCGTCGCGGTCGCGCACGTCACCCAGTGCCCGTACTGCATCAACGGCCACAGCAAGCTCGCCCGGCGCAAGGGTGCCAGCGAGGAAGAGGTCATGGAGGCGATCTGGGTGGCCGCCGAGATGCGCGCCGGGGGCGCCTACGCCCACGCCACCATCGCGTTGAACGCGATGGCCCCCCACCACCATGACGCCGCCGCACCCGACGGGCAGGCACGGCCATGACCGGCAACAGCTTCGGCGCCCGGGACCAGCTCACGGTCGGCGCGACCACCTACGACATCTTCCGCCTGGACCGCGTCGACGGCGCCGCCCGCCTCCCCTACAGCCTGAAGATCCTGCTGGAGAACCTGCTGCGGAACGAGGACGGGCACCTCGTCACCGCCGAGCAGGTGCGCGCCCTGGCGGCGTGGGACCCGACGGCGGCACCGGACACCGAGATCCAGTTCACCCCCGCCCGGGTGCTCATGCAGGACTTCACGGGCGTGCCGTGCGTGGTGGACCTGGTGGCGATGCGCGACGCCATGACCGTGGCGGGCGGCGATCCCGCCCGGATCAACCCGCTGATCCCTACCGACCTGGTGATCGACCACTCGGTCATCGCCGACGTCTTCGGCCGGGCGGACGCCTTCCGGATCAACGCCGACCTGGAGTTCGAACGCAACGCCGAGCGGTACCAGCTGCTGCGGTGGGGCCAGCAGGCGTTCGACGACTTCCGCGTGGTGCCCCCGGACACGGGGATCTGCCACCAGGTCAACCTCGAGTACCTCGCCCGCGTCGTCTTCACCCGCGACGACGCCGAGCGGCCCGCCGCCTACCCGGACACCCTGGTGGGCACCGACTCCCACACCCCGATGGTCAACGGCCTCGGGGTGCTGGGCTGGGGCGTGGGCGGCATCGAGGCCGAGGCCGCCATGCTGGGGCAGCCGATGAGCATGCTGATCCCGCAGGTCGTGGGGCTGAAGCTGACCGGTGAGCTCCCCGAGGGCACGACGGCCACCGACCTCGTGCTCACGGTCGCCGAGCTGCTGCGCCGCACCGGCGTCGTCGGGAAGTTCGTGGACTTCTTCGGCCCCGGCGTCGCGAACGTGCCGCTGGCCACCCGGGCCACGCTGGGCAACATGAGCCCCGAGTACGGCTCGACCGTCACGATCTTCCCGGTCGACGACGAGACGCTGTCCTACCTGCGCCTCACCGGCCGGAGCCCGGAACAGATCGCCCTGGTCGAGGCCTACGCCAAGGCGCAGGGGCTCTGGCACGACCCGGACGCCGTCCCCCACTACTCCCAGGTCGTCGAGCTCGACCTGGCCACGATCGAGCCCTCCCTCGCCGGCCCGTCCCGGCCCCAGGACCGGATTCCCCTCCGGGCGGCCCAACACACCGTCCGCGGGCTGCTCGCCGGGAAGTCCCACGCCGAGGCGGTCCAGGGCGGCCTCGACGACGCCGCCGCCGACTCCTTCCCCGCGAGCGACCCGATCGCCGTCAGCTCCCGCATCGGGCGCGACGAGCCGCCGCGCGCGCGCACCGACGACGACGACGCCGACCCGCAGTCCTGGCCCAGCTACCCCACCGAGATCGTGCTGGCCGGCGAGCGCGCCACGATCGACCACGGCGCCGTCGTCATCGCGGCCATCACCTCGTGCACGAACACGTCCAACCCGTCGGTGATGATCGGGGCCGGGCTGCTGGCCAAGAACGCCGTCGAGCGGGGGCTGCGTTCGAAGCCCTGGGTCAAGACCACCCTGGCGCCCGGCTCACGGGTCGTCACCGACTACTACGAGCGGGCCGGGCTGACCCCGTACCTGGACCAGCTCGGGTTCCAGCTCGTGGGCTACGGGTGCACCACCTGCATCGGCAACTCCGGGCCGCTGATCCCCGAGGTCAGCGAGGCGGTGACCGGCCACGACCTGACCGCCGCGTCGGTCCTGTCCGGCAACCGGAACTTCGAGGGCCGGATCCACGCCGAGACCAAGATGAACTTCCTGACCTCGCCCCCGCTGGTCATCGCCTATGCCCTGGCGGGTTCGATGCACGCGGACCTGCTCCGCGAACCGCTCGGGCGCGGCACGGACGGCCGGGACGTGTACCTGCGGGACATCTGGCCGACGACGGCACAGATCAAGGCCGTCGTGGACGCCAACGTCGAGGCGGACATGTTCGCCACCGGCTACGCCGACGTCCTCACCGGCGACGAGAACTGGCGGTCCATGTCCCTGACGGAGTCGCAGACCTTCGACTGGTCGCCCGCCTCGACGTACGTGCGCCGTCCGCCGTACTTCGACGACATGCCGCGCGAGCCGGAGCCGATCGCCGACATCACCGATGCGCGGGTGCTGGCCTACCTCGGGGACTCGGTCACCACCGACCACATCTCCCCCGCGGGGGCCATCCGGGCCGACTCCCCGGCCGGCCGCTACCTCCTCGACCACGGCGTGGACCGCAAGGACTTCAACTCCTACGGCTCGCGCCGCGGCAACCACGAGGTGATGATCCGGGGCACGTTCGCCAACGTGCGCCTGCGCAACAAGCTCGTCCCCGGGGTGGAGGGCGGGTACACCCGCCACCTGCCCGGCGCAGAGCCGGAGAGCATCTTCGACGCCGCCCAGAAGTACGCGGCTGACGGCGTCCCGCTCGTCATCATCGCCGGCTCCGACTACGGCTCCGGCTCCTCCCGGGACTGGGCCGCCAAGGGCACCATGCTCCTGGGCGTCCGGGCCGTCCTGGCCACCTCCTTCGAACGCATCCACCGCTCCAACCTCATCGGCATGGGCGTGCTGCCGCTGCAGTTCCACGACGGCGACACCGCGCAGTCCCTCGGCCTCACCGGGGAGGAGACGTACTCCATCACCGGGCTCGAAGGCTCCGACAACCTGCCCGCGCAGGTCACCGTCCACGTCGAGGCGGGCGGCCAGGTCCGCGAGCTGAGCGCGCGGGTGCGGATCGACACCCCCGCCGAGGAGGCCTACTACCGCCACGGCGGCATCCTGCCCTACGTCCTTCGCCAGCTGCTCGAGCGCTAGACCCGCACTGGCGCCGCCACCCCCGACCGGCCGCCCGCCATCACCGACCGGCCTCAGCCCCAAGGAGACAGCCCGATGACCCCCCGGACGATGCGCCAGACCGAGATGCCGCCGGATCCACTTCCGGAAACGTTCCCTTCCGCGCGAGCACCCAACGCCAGCGGCACGCCGTTCCGCATGCCCAGCAGCGATCCGACGCTCGGGGACGGGACCAAGGCGCCGACCACGCTCGCCTGGGCGCCGACGCCGACGCTCACCGAGCATTGGGGGCTGGACGCCCCCGCCTTCGTCCTCGGCGACGCCGAGGGGGCCGGCGACGCCCAGGATGCCGGCGGTGCGCGCGTCGCTGCCGGGCTGGCGCGGTTGGGCCACCCGGTCGAGCTCATCGCGCCCCGCGGGCCCGGCGGCTCGACCGGGCGCACGGCTGGGCCGGTGTACTACCCGCTCGTGGTCCACGTCGGCTCCGTCAGCGCCGTGGCGGAGCCGTCCGCCCCCGCGGTCGCCCGCACCGTCGCCGCCTACCAGCCCGGTGCCACCATCACCTACGACCTCGGCGTCCGGCCGGCGCTCATGGGCCCGCCGGAGGAGGTTCGGACGAGAGTGGAGGGACTCATCGCCCGCAGCGACCTCGTCAAGGCGTCCGTCCGGGACCTCGAGTGGCTCTGGCCCGGCGAGGAGCGTCAGACCGTCGTCCGTCGGTGGCTGTCCGCCGGGCCCGGGATCGTCATCGTCTCCGGCGGCGACGGCGCATGGGCGGTCAACGCCGTCGGGGAGGTGGCCACGTCCCCTGGCCACCCGGCCGATGACGACCAGACGGACGGCGCGTTCATGACCGGCGTCATCGACGCACTCTGGCGCGGCGGCCTCCTGGGCGTCTGGGCCCGCCAGGACCTGCGCACCTTGGTCTGGGGCAGTCTCAAGGAGCTCCTCGACAACGCCACCGCAGCGGCCGCGATCGCCTCGCGGAACCACGGTCAGCCCCCTACCCGGGCGGAGCTCGACGCCGAGCGGGGTGCCCTACTGATCACCGCGTAGCGTCGGTCGGCACTGGTGACGGCGTCGGTCAGGACCGGTGCAGCGTCCGGGCGGCCTCGGCGATGCTGCCGGTCAGCGACGGGTAGATCGTGAACACGTTGGCCAGCTGGTCCACGGTGAGGCGCTGCGTCACGGCGATGGTGATCGGGTAGATCAGCTCGCTCGCCCGCGGCGCCACGACCACACCACCGATCACGGTGCCCGTGCCGCGGTCCGAGAACAGCTTGATGAAGCCTTCCTTCACGCCCAGCATCTTCGCGCGCGGGTTCCGCGTCAGCGGCAAGCGGGTGATCTCGCCGTCGACCTCCCCGGACTGGATCTGCTTCTGCGTCACCCCGATGGTCGCGATCTCGGGCGCGGTGAAGATGTTCGCCGCCACCGTGCCCAGGTTCAGCGGGGCGACGGCGTCGCCGAGCGCGTGCCACATCGCGATCCGCCCCTGCATGGCCGCCACGGACGCCAGCGGCAGGACGCCGGTGCAGTCCCCCGCGGCGTACACGCGCGGCGCCCTGGTGCGCGAGACCCGGTCGACCTCGACGTGCCCGGACGCGGTCAGGTGCACGCCGGCCTCCTCGAGCCCGATGCCGGTGGTGGACGGCACGGCACCCACGGCAACCAGGCAGTGCGAGCCCGCGATGACGCGCCCGTCGGTCAGCGCCACCTCGACGCCGTCGCCCACGCGCCGCACCCCCGCGGCCCGCGAGCGCGAGAGCACCGTCATGCCGCGCCGTTGGAACACGGCCTCGATGAGCTCGGCGGCGTGCGGGTCCTCGCCGGGCAGCACCTGGTCGCGGCTGGAGATCAGCGTGACCTGGGCGCCCAGGGCGTTGTAGGCGCCGGCGAACTCGGCACCGGTCACGCCCGAGCCGATCACCACGAGGTGCTCGGGCATCTCGGTGAGGTCGTACATCTGGGCCCAGGTGAGGATCCGTTCGCCGTCGGGCTCGGCGGTGGGCAGCACGCGGGGGGTGGCGCCGGTGGCGACCAGCACGAGGTCGGCGTCGAGCTTCGTGGTGTCGCCGTTGGCGAGCGCGACGTGGATGGCGCGCGAACCGTCCGGGTGGATGTTGGCGTCGAGGCGGCCGGTGCCGGCGAGGATCTCGATCCCCTCCCGCTCGAGCCGGGTGCGGATGTCCTTGGACTGCTTGGCGGCCAGGCGCATCACCCGCTGGTCGACGGTGAGCAGGTCCGCCCGCAGCGAGCCCGGGTCGAGGTCGGGGCCGCCCTCGACGACGATGCCCAGGTCCGCGGCCTGCTCGGTCACGGTGAGCCACTCGGCGGTGGCGATCAGCGTCTTGGAGGGGACGACGTCGGTCAGGACGGCGGAGCCGCCCACGCCCTGCCGCTCGACGAGCCACACCCGGGCACCGAGCTGGGCGGCCACCAGCGCCGCCTCGTACCCGCCGGGCCCGCCGCCGACGATGACGACACGCGAACCCTGCCGCACCGGCGACGCCCCGGCGCTCGACTCGCGGCGGTGCTCGTCGGTGGTCGCTGCGGCTCCGACGGTCTCGGTGGCGGGCGGCGGGACGGGTCCGGGAGAGGTGCTCACATCGAGCCATTGTGCCGAACGTGCCGTCGTGGCGCGCGGCCGCCGCGCGGGGCTGGGCGCCGGCCGGCCCTTCGCAGCGGTGCGCAGCCCTTCGTGGCGGTGCGCGGCTTCGCGACGGCGCGCGGCTTCGCGATAACGTCGCCCTCATGAGCATGAACTCGGACGCCCCCGGCGCCGGCGCGCCCGATCCCTTCGCCCTGGCCCGGGACGCCGCCGAGGCGCTCGTGGCCGCCACCGGGGTGGCGCGCCACGACGTCGCCCTCGTGCTCGGCTCCGGCTGGGCGGGCACCGCCGACCTGCTCGGCGAGACGGTCGCCGAGGTCGACGCCGCCACGATCCCCGGGTTCAGCGCCCCCACCGCCGTCGGCCACGGCGGCAAGCTGACCTCGGTGCGCATCGGCGACACCGGCAAGCACGCCCTCGTGATCGGCGCCCGCACCCACTACTACGAGAGCCGGGACGTGCGCCGCGTCGCGCACGGCGTCCGCACCGCCGCGGCGTCGGGCGCCTCGACGGTGGTGCTCACCAACGGCTGCGGCGGGCTCGTGGCGGAGTGGCCGCCCGGCACCCCGGTGCTCATCAGCGACCACATCAACCTCACCGGCGCCTCCCCCCTCGAGGGGGCCACGTTCGTCGACCTCACGGACCTGTACTCCGCCCGCCTGCGGGAGGTGGCCCGGCGTGTCGACCCGTCACTGGCCGACGGCGTCTACGTCCAGTTCCCCGGCCCGCACTACGAGACGCCGGCCGAGGTGCAGATGGCCAAGCGGCTGGGCGGTCACCTGGTGGGCATGTCCACCGCGCTGGAGGCCATCGCGGCGCGCCATGCCGGGCTGGAGATCCTCGGGATCTCGCTCGTGACCAACCTGGCCGCCGGCATCTCGGACTCCCCGCTCGCCCACGCGGAGGTGCTGGCGGCCGGGCGCGCTGCCGGGCCGCGCATCTCCCGCCTGCTCGCGGAGATCGTGCGGGCCCTGTGATCGTGCGGGCCCGGTAGAGGTTTCCGGGCGGCCCCGCCGCCCGGGCGTTGTCAAGGAGGATGGAATGAGCACCACCACGACCGATGTGGTCCGCGCCTGGATCGACGCCGACCCCGACCCCGCCACCCGCGAGGAGCTCACCGGCCTGCTGGCCCGGGCCGAGTCCGGTGACCCGGAGGACGCCGCCGCGGCCCGCGCGGACCTCGACTCCCGCTTCGTCGGGCGGCTGGAGTTCGGTACCGCCGGGCTGCGCGGGGCCCTCGGCGCCGGCCCGCACCGGATGAACCGCGCCGTCGTCATCCAGGCGGCCGCCGGGCTCGCGGCATTCCTTGCCGAGCGCGTCGGGCCGGACTTCACCGTCGTCATCGGCTACGACGCCCGCCACGGCTCCGCCCAGTTCGCCCGCGACACCGCCGCCGTCGTCACCGCCGCGGGCGGCCGGGCCAAGCTGCTCCCCTCCGCCCTGCCGACGCCGGTGCTGGCGTTCGCGGTGCGCCACCTCGGCACCGACGCCGGGGTGATGGTCACCGCGTCGCACAACCCGCCCCAGGACAACGGCTACAAGGTCTACCTCGGCGGCCGCGCCGTCACCGGTTCCGGCCAGGGCGCGCAGATCGTCCCGCCGTTCGACGCCGAGATCTCCGCGAAGATCGCCGCCGTCGGCCCCGCCGCGGAGGTGCCGCTCGCCGTCGACGGGTGGGAGGCCCTGGGGAGCGAGATCGAGGACGCCTACGTCACCCGCGCCGTCTCCCTCATCCCCCGCCGGCACTCACGCGACCTGCGCATCGTGCTCACCCCGATGCACGGCGTCGGGGGCCGGACGACGCAGCGGGTGCTGAACGAGGCCGGGTTCGCCGACGTGCGGCTCGTGCCGCTCCAGGCCGAGCCGGACCCGGACTTCCCCACGGTTGCGTTCCCCAACCCCGAGGAGCCCGGCGCCCTCGACCTGGCCATGACGATGGCCCGCGAGGAGGATGCGGACCTCGTGCTCGCCACCGATCCCGACGCCGACCGCTGCTCCGCCGCCATCCGCGACAGCGACGCCGTCGGCGGCTGGCGCCAGCTCACCGGTGACGAGATCGGCTCGCTGCTGGGCGAGCAGACCGGCGTCGCCACCGCGATGACCGGGCGCGGCGTACTCGCCAACTCAGTCGTCTCCTCCCGGCAGCTGGCGCGCATCGCCCAGGCGCACGGGCTCCGGCACCGCACCACGCTGACCGGTTTCAAGTGGATCTCCCGCGCCGAGGACTTGTCCTTCGGGTACGAGGAGGCCATCGGCTACTGCGTGGACCCCGAGGCGGTGCGCGACAAGGACGGCATGACGGCGGCCCTGCGCCTGGCGTACCTCGCCGCACAGCTGCACGACGCCAATGCCACGTTCGTCGACGCGCTGGACGACCTGGCCAAGAGGTTCGGGCTGCACGCGACGAGCCCGTACACGGTGCGGGTCGAGGACGTCTCGGTGATCGCGGAGGCGATGATCCGGCTGCGGGGCTCGGCGCCGCAGACGCTCGCCGGCTCACCCGTCGTGTCCGTGACCGACCTGGCGGAGGGCTCGGCCGACCTGCCGCCCACGGACGGGCTGGTCTACCTCACGGCGGCGGACGACCGGGTGATCATCCGCCCCTCCGGCACCGAGCCGAAGCTCAAGGCCTACCTCGAGGTGATCGAACCGGTGCAGGACGAATCGGTGCGGACCACCCGGCAGCGCGCCGCCGCACGGCTGACGGAGCTCAAGCGCGACGTCGCCGCACTGGTGGGGATCTCCGCCGACTGACGGCTCCGGTGCGGCGACGGCTCCGGTGCGGCGACGGCACCCCACCCCGGCCGGGTGGCTCCCGGCCCGCTTGACGGGTCCCACCCGGCCGACGGCTCCCGGAGCGGCGCTATTCCGTTGCCGTGGTGTCGTCCGCCCCCTCATCGTCCACGGGCACCTCGGCGATCTGGTCGGCGACGTCGGCGCGGCTCGCCTCCCGCACCGGGTCGGTCAGATCGAGCTCGGGGCTGTACTCCTCGGGCTGAGCGCCGGGAGTGTCCTCGATCTCGTGCTCTTCGCCCAGCGCGTCGGGGTCGCGCTCGACGGGAATCTCGACGTCGGGTACCTGGCTGCTCATGGCTCCTCCTCGAAGTAGTGGGCCGCGCTGTCAGCCTGCCCCGGTGGCGCGGGCACCGCAACCGTCAGGCGCGATTGCCCGGGGACGACATCCCGTGGGGCGCCCTCCGGGAGGGGCGAACCGGTGGGCCCGGCGGCCGGGACTCGATAGTCGGCCGGGCTGGCGCGATCGGGCGGGCGGTGAGACCGGCCACGTTTCCGCGGAAACTTCCGGCGATCCCGGAGCCCACCTCACGATCGGAACACAACCTCCGCACCCGCCTGGAACCAACCGAGTGCCCCCGGCCGACGTTTCCACGGAAACGTCCGACGACCCCGGAGCCCACCTCACGATCGGAACACAACCTCCGCACCCGCCTGGAACCAACCGGCTGACCCGGTCGACGTTTCCGCGGAACGAAAACTGGGGTTTCCAGCCGTTCTCGATCATCTCGTTGGTTGGTGCCGAAAAACTCAGTCTGACCTGCGGAAACGCGTTCGCGGGAGCGTTGGGCGTCGATGGTGCAGATCGGTCTCGGCCGGACTCCTTGCGGACTGTTTGCGGACTCGCTGAGTGTCGGCTCGCTCGGCGATCGTGGCCTCGATCCGGGCCGGATCACGCCGAGACCTCCCGGCGGAAACTGCCGGGCGCCGGCCGGCCCCGTAGCCTGCTTCGTGCGATGCGTGGGGAGTGTCCCGACGCCAACAGCACTAGTTGCTCCGTCCGTCCCGGTGGCCGATCGTCAACCGGTGATTCGTGTCCATCGACGTCGGTCACAGCCGCACAGCGTGCGGTTTCCGGGTACTGACCTCGGCTCTCCTGGTCCATGGCTGTCGCCCATGGAAGCGACGGGAGCTCATGCTCATCACCTCATCGCGTGGACACAGCGATTGAGCGCGCGTCGGGGCAGTCTCCGGACCCGGTTGTGTCCCACGGATTGAGGCAAGGGACGTCGAGGGGTTCGAAGTGTTTGGTGTTCCGTGTCACGACGGCCATCTCTGCAGACTCCGCGACGGCGGCAATGAGGGCGTCGTCGAACGGTGCGTGCTCGGGAACCCGAGAGGCCGCGAGGATCCGGGCCGCCGACAGGTCGAACGGCAGCACCCTGTCGGCGAACGTGGGCAAGACGTTCTCGTCGAACCAGCGACGCAGGACCGCTCCTTGCTCGACGTCGGATCGCGCCTTGGCAATCACTCCTCGCTCGATCGCCGCGACGGTGAATACTGAGACGAGCTGGTCACCGATGGGAACCGACGCTGCCCACACCTCGACGGGCCGGCTGCACCCACGGACCCGCGATGCGGACACGACGTTGGTGTCCAAGAGGTACTTCACAGTTGCGCTGAGTGAGCCGTCAGGCTCAGGCGCCCGGGTTCGAACTCGACGTCGGCACCTTCGTCGGTGCCCAGGAGGTCAACAATCGTGATGGGCTCGCCCTCCAAAGCCCGGGTGAGCACATCGCGCGCCTCCGCCTCGACCGACCGGTGATGCTGCCTGGCACGCGCGCGAAGCGCGGCCTTGGTCCCCGCGGGAAGGTTGCGGATCAGGATCTGCTCCAAAACGACCACCCCCGATATCGCCCGCATGATATCGCTACCCGGTTGATGCGGCGTCCCGACAGCATCAGCGCGACTGCCTGGCGGTGGGCCGGATGAGCGGCAGCACCTGCCTTCGGCGGCCGGTCGATCACCGGATGCGGACCCCGGAGCGGGACGGCGAGATGTCGGCCGCAGGTCGACACGTCATTGCGGCCGCCCACGCCAGGCTCGCGGGCGTCGTACCAGTCGACGTCAGCAGCGAACTCGGCCTGGGCTTCCGGGTGGAAGTCGAAGGCGAGGGTCACGCGTTGAGCGCGGCCCGTCGGGCGGCGACAACTTCGATGCGCTGAGCGAGATGAAGCCAATGTATGCCTTGAGACCGACGGCGCACCGGTCCCAAGCGAAAACGCCCAACGACCCCGGAGGTCACCCACCATCGGAACACAACCTCCGCACACGCCTGGAATCAACCGGCTGACCCCGGCCGACGTTTCCGCGGAAACGTCACGATGGCGCCACCACGATACGAGGCAAACCGTCCGTTATCACGCCCACCGGACGTAACGGCGAGATCCTGCCGATGTCGTACCCCGACGCTAGCCTTCGAACAACCGTTTCAAGGAGGCTGGCCATGGTCACCGTCATCGACGACGCACCGCCCGAGACCACATCGGGCACCCCCGAGCTGCCGAACCTCAAGGCGACCGGCCCGGTCGCTGTCTCCGCGATCGTCGCACCGCCCACGATGCTGCTCGACGTCCCCGAGGACGACGAGGCGCTGGCGGAGGAGATCTCCTCGCTCGCCGGGCGGATTGCCGTCGCCACGTGCCGTCTGCTGATCCTCATCGGAGAGCTCGACGCCCGAGACGCCTGGGCGTCACACGGCATCATGTCCTGCGCGCACTGGCTCGGGTGGCGGTGCGGCATGGGGCCGTCCAGTGCACGCGAGCACGTCCGGGTGGCGCGGGCCTTACGGGACCTGCCGAAGACCGTCGACGCCTTCGCGGCGGGGAAGATCTCCTACTCCAAGGTGCGTGCCATCACCCGAGTGGCCACGCCGCGGAATGAGGCCGATCTCGTCGACATAGCCCTGTGCGCGCCGGCCAACCACCTCGAGCGACTCGTGCGTGGCCTCCGCACCGCGGAGTCCGCCATGTCCGCCAGCCTGCGACACGCTCGCCGCCAGTTGTCATGGCGGTGGGCAGAAGACGGCTCTCTGCTCCTCTCGGGCCGGTTCTCACCGGAAGACGGCGCCGTGATCGTCGGTGCGCTCGAGGAGCGCCGAGCGAGGGCGCGGGAGGAAATGGCTGGCGCACCACCCGCCCCCGAGGTCGATCCCGACGTCGGAGGCGCCAACCCGTCCGACTGTCCCGTTCTCGATACCGTCATCGAGAACGGACGGTCACTGGCCGACGCCATGGTGGAGATGTGCACCGAGGAGCCCGCGACGGGCACGAACGTGGTGCGCACCAGCAGGGTGGTGGAGACGGCCGTGCACGTGACGCTGGCCGATCTTGCAACTGATGGACCCGCGACCAAGAGGGCCGCCAGCAGCAGCGCCGCGGTCGTCGATGCCATCGCTGAGGATCCCGTGGACAGCAGCACCATGGTCGACGATGCCGTGGCCGCCATCCCTCCACAGCTGCTGGTCGCCGAGTCGTTGATCACGACACCCCGCCTCGAGCACGGCTCCTCAATCGCCCCGGAGACCGCGCGCCGACTCGCCTGCGACGGCGGTATCGTCCTCCACATCCACGAGAACGGTGTCGGGGTGTCGGGACATACCCTCGAGGTGGGGGCACGCGTCCGCAAACCTGGCGCCGCCCTTACCAGGGCGCTCTGGGCTCGCGACCACGGCTGCCGTTACCCCGGCTGCGACCGGCGTCGCTTCATCAACGCCCACCACGTCGTCCACTGGGCCGACGGCGGTCCCACCGTCCTGTCGAACATGGTGCTGCTGTGCGGCACCCACCACCGGCTCCTCCACGAGGGCGGCTTCTCGCTGAGCCTCGGTGTTGACGGGATCGTGCGGGTTCGCGACGCCGACGGCCATGCAGTGCAGGCCGTCCCGGACAGCGGATGTTCTGCCGGCACGTCAGGCCCGGCAGGCATCCCGTTCCTGAACGGGCCGACGGACCCATGGAGCCTCACCCCCCAGTGGGGCGGCGAGCCGCTCC
The DNA here is from genome assembly GCF_054605595.1 of Georgenia sp. NCBI lineage: Bacteria > Bacillati > Actinomycetota > Actinomycetes > Allobogoriellales > Allobogoriellaceae > Georgenia > Georgenia sp. The sequence continues at coordinate 18,694 of NZ_JBTSDU010000038.1, forward strand.
ACGCCGGGTATGCGACATCGGTCCTGTTGAATGCGTGGGCCCATGCGGGGCCCGACGCCACACAGGGCGCCGCCGTCGCGTGAGTGACTGGGGATCGCAGCGGCCGATCCCAACAGTTCCGATCCCAACGATCCCGCGGCACCGACGACGCGCTGCACGACGACGAGCAGCGCTGCGGCGAGTACCAGGTCAGATCGGGTCAGGTCAGATCGGGTCAGGTCAGATCGGGTCAGGTCAGGCGAGATCAGGCGAGGTCGCGTTGGGTCAGATGAGGTCAGACGAGGTCAGACGAGGTCACGCCAGGTGAGGTCACACTCTCGGCTGGTGACGCGGGTGGGGAGCAGCACCACGGCAACGTGGGTCCACCCGCCGAGCGCGGGGTGCGGCTCCGTGCGGTGCAGCAACTCGGCGAGCGGGACCTGGTAGACCTTCCCACTCGCCGGGTCGTAGAGATGGAGCAGCTTCCCACTGAGACCGGGGCCGGGCCGGCTGCCAGCGCCAGAGCCGGGCCGGTCGCTGACGGCGGGAGCGGACCGGTCACTGTCGGCGGGGCCGGCGCGGTCGCTCACGGCGGGGGCGGGCCGGCTGGCCGGCGGCGGGACCGCGAGGACCACGTGACGCGGGATGGCCGTCGCGATGCCCCGGCCGATGTCTCCCCCGGTGTACAGCGGGACGGGCACCCCGGCCGTCGTCGCACGGTGGACGCTGGCGAGCAGCGCCGCCGCGGCGGGGGCGGCGTCATCGAGGGGGACGGCCCGATAGGCCACGCTGGGGAACCGCGCCTCGCGGGCCGCCGTCCATGGCGGCGTGCCGAACCGGCCGGGCCAGCGCAGGAGCCCGACGGCGCGGGCACCCGTGCGCCCCTTGATGTACTGCTGGGCGGCGGAGAGACGCTCGGTCACGGTCGTGACCGGGGCCGCGGTGATGATGGCTGGGGCCGTGGTGACTGGGGCCGTGGTGGTTGCTGGGGCTGTGGTGGTTGCTGGGGCTGTGGTGGTTGCTGAGGCCGCGGTCGTGATGCCTGGGGCGGTGGTGGGGGTGGCCGTGGCTGCCGCGGAGAATCTCGGACGCAGCGTCGGCGGGATCTCCGGCGGTATCCGATGGCGCGGCAGGTCGGCGGGCAGCTCGCCCCTCTCGAGCCACAGCGCGAGCACCGGATCACCGGTTGCGGCGAGCATGAGCAGAACTGTGGAGCCGCACGTGGTCTGGTCGGTCTGGCGCACGAGGGTGCCCCCGAGCGTCACCGGCACACTAGGGAGCGTCACCGGCACGCCCGCGTGCGTCACCGGCACACCAGGGAGCGTCACCGGCACACCAGGGAGCGTCACCGGCACACCCGTGTCGGCCGGGGCAGGGACGGGCCGGTGGCGAGTCGGCGCGGCGACATCCGCCCCTGCCGCGCGCAACGGCCGCGTGAACGCCGCGACCAGGGTGCTCAGCGAGAGCCGGCGCCACCCGCCGCGCGCGACCATGGAGTGCTCAGCCGACCACGCGGTCGAGCACGATCGATGTCGGGCCCCCCGGCGCGGCGTCGCCGATGACGATGCCGCCCTCGAGCGCCTCGATCGCGCGCGCGAACCGGTCCGGGGTGTCGGTGTGCAGCGTGAGGAGCGGCTGGCCCTTCCTCACCCGGTCCCCCGGCTTGGCGTGGATCTCGATCCCGGCCACCGCCTGCACCGGGTTGTCCTTGCGGGCACGCCCGGCGCCGAGGCGCCACGCGGAGACACCGACGGCGTACGCGTCGAGGGCGGTCAGCACGCCGTCGGCCTCGGCGAGGACCTCCTCGGTGTGCCGTGCGACGGGTAGCGCGGCATCGGGGTCCCCGCCCTGGGCGGCGATCATCCGGCGCCACACGTCCATGGCGCGACCGTCCTTGAGCGCGGCCGCGGGATCCGCATCGGGGCGGCCGGCGGCGTCGAGCATCTCGCGGGCCAGTGCGATGGTGAGGTCGACGACGTCGGACGGCCCGCCCCCGGCGAGGACCTCCACCGACTCGCGCACCTCCAGCGCGTTGCCGGCGGTGCGGCCGAGCGGGGTTGACATGTCCGTGAGGAGCGCGACGGTGTGGACCCCGGCGTCGGTGCCGAGCTGGACCATCGTGCGGGCGAGCTCGCCGGCGCGGGCGGCGTCCTTCATGAACGCACCGGAGCCGACCTTGACGTCCAGGACGAGGGAGTCGGTGCCCTCGGCGATCTTCTTGCTCATGATCGAGCTGGCGATCAGTGGGATGGCCTCGACCGTGGCGGTGGTGTCGCGCAGGGCGTAGAGTTTCTTGTCCGCCGGGGCCAGGCCGCTTCCGGCCGCGCAGATCACGGCGCCGACGCTGTCGAGCTGGGCGAGGATCTGCTCGTTGGTCAGGTCTGCGCGCCACCCGGGGATGGACTCGAGCTTGTCGAGCGTGCCGCCGGTGTGGCCGAGCCCGCGGCCGGAGAGCTGGGGCACCGCGACGTCGAAGACGGCGACGAGCGGAGCGAGCGGGAGGGTGATCTTGTCGCCGACGCCGCCGGTGGAGTGCTTGTCGGCGGTGGGGCGGCTCAGGGACGAGAAGTCCATACGTTCGCCGGACCGGATCATCGCCTGGGTCCACCGGACGATCTCCGCACGGTCCATCCCATTGAGGAAGATCGCCATCGCGAGGGCACTCATCTGCTCCTCGCCGACGGCGCCGCGGGTGTAGGCGTCGATCACCCAGTCGATCTGCTCGGGGCTCAGCGCACCGCCGTCGCGCTTGGTGCGGATGATGTCGACGGCGTCGAAGGTGTTGGTCATGCGCCCACGCTACCGGCGCGGGACGGCTCGGCCCGAACGCCGCGTACGAGGGGCCTACGCCAGGTGCGCGGGGCCGAAGGCCTCGGGCAGGACGTCGCTCATGGGGTGGATCCCGCTGGGCATCTCCACCAGGAGCTCGGCGCCGCCGTGCTCCCACAGGAGCTGGCGGCAGCGCCCGCACGGCACGAGCAGCGCGTCGTCGCCGCCGACGCAGGTGAACGCCACGAGCCGCCCGCCGCCGCTGCGGATCAGGTCGGACACGAGGCCGCACTCCGCGCACAAGGTGATCCCGTAGCTGGCGTTCTCCACGTTGCAGCCGGAGACGGTCCGGCCGTCGTCGACGAGCGCGGCGGCTCCCACGGGGTAGTGCGAGTAGGGCGCGTAGGCGCGGCGCATCGCCTCGCGGGCGAGCTCACGCAGGCTCTCCCACGTGCTCGTGTCGATCGTGTTCACGGCTTTGCCTCCTGGTCGGTGACGACGGTTCGGTCGGTGACGATGCCCGCCGTCAGCCGGCAGTGACCCGGCGAACGGCGACGCGACGTGCGGTGCGGACCACGTGAGACGTGCGGCCTACTTGATGTACGGGATGTTCTCCGCGGCGGGTGCCCGGACCTTGCCGACCAACCCCGCGACGGCGAAGATGGTCACGGCGTACGGCAGCATCAGCAGGAACTCCGAGGGCACGTTCGAGCCGATGGTCGACAGCACGTTCCCGAGGTTCTTGGAGAACCCGAACAGCAGGGCCGCGGCCACCGCACCCTTCGGGTTCCACTTGCCCAGGATCATCGCCGCCAGGGCGATGTAGCCCTGTCCGGCGGACATCTCCTTGCCGAACGCGAGCCCGGAACCGACGGTGAAGAACGCGCCACCGAGTCCTGCCACCCCGCCGCCGATGATCGTGTTGACCACGCGGGTGCGGTTGACCTTGATGCCCACCGTGTCGGCGGCCTTGGGGTGCTCGCCGACGGCGCGCATCCGCAGACCCCAGCGGCTGCGGAACACCCAGATCTGCAGGAAGATCACGCCGGCGTACATGATGTAGACGAGCAACGTCTGGCGGAACAGCACGGGCCCGATGACGGGGATCTCCGACAGCAGCGGGATGGGCAGCTCGGGCAGGCGCTGGCTGGCGTTCCAGGTGGCCTTGTTGTCCGTCAGCACGGTGGAGAACAGGAAGCTGGTCAACCCGATGACGAGCACGTTGAGCACGACACCGACGATGATCTGGTCCACGAAGTACTTCACGGCGAAGAACGCCAGCAGCGCGCCCACGAGCATGCCGGCGATCGGCGCGGCGATCATGCCGAGGTAGGCGCTCGACGTCAACGAGCCGACGACGGCGGCCAGGAAGGCCCCGCCGAGGAGCTGGCCCTCGATGGCGATGTTGACGATGCCGGAGCGTTCGCACAGGACGCCGGAGAGCGCACCGAAGACGAGCGGCACCGACAGCGCGAGCGCGCCGGAGAGCAGCGTGGTGAGCGGGATGACGGTGGACCGCCCCGCACCGACCCAGACGAGGAACATGAGCACGAACGCGATGCCGAACAGGACCGGCGCCCACACCCCGACCGTGCGGCGCTGCACGGTGACGTAGGCGACGTAGGCGGTCAGCACCACCAGGAGCGCGCCGAGGATGACGTTCGTCGCCGTGAGCGGGACGGCGAAGTTGGGGATCGCCCACATGTCGCCGCCGCGGGAGAGCTGGAACGTCGTCGACCGGCCACCCTCGGGGAACAGCGCGAAGAATACGACGGCGACCACGGCCAGGACGCCGTACAGGATCGGCCAACGCCAGCTGATCGGCCTGAGGACGACGGCGCGCTCCTCCTGTGCGGGAGCAGGCTCTCGGGTCAGCACGGCGCTCATGCCGTCGCCTCCTTCACGGCCGACCGCACGGCCTTGCTACGGGATCGGGCTCCGGGGGTGGGGAGCCGGAAGATCGCCCGCACCAGTGGCGGGGCGGCGATGAGGAGCACGATGATCGACTGCACCACCAGGATGATGTCGATCGGCGTGGGTGTGGTGGACTGCATCAGGAAGCCGCCGGCCTTCAGTCCGCCGAAGAGGAGCCCGGCGAAGAAGGTCCCCACGGGCCGGGACCGGCCGAGCAGGGCCACCGTGATGGCGTCGAAGCCGTAGCTGGCGGCGACCCCGGCGGTCAGCGCCTTCTCGG
>NZ_JBTSDU010000039.1:0-23438 GCF_054605595.1 Georgenia sp.
TGGCTGCCGCGCACAAGGTAGCCGAGCTCGGTGAGGACCGCGCACACCTTGTCCAAGTCCTGGGCGATGGACCCGGTGCGGCGCTGGATCTTCTCGAGGAGCTGCTCCTGCTCGGCCCGGGCACGCTCCCACCGGTGGGCCCACCGGGCGTGCTCCTCCCGCTCGGCGCACCCGTGGCAGGGGTGCGCCCGGAGGCGGCGTCGCAGCTCGGCGATCCGCTCGTCCTCGCCGGCTCCCGTGCGCCTCCCCCCGCTCCCGGCGCTCCCGCCACTGCCGCCGAGCGCGTCGTGCCCGGGCAGGTCCGCGCCGAGTCGACCCTGGGCGAGGGCGTTGCGCAGGGAGGAGGCGAGGTCGCGGCGCTGCTGGGGGTTGCGCTCGTTGAAGTCCTTCGGCACACGCACCGCGCCGACCTCGTGGACGCCGTGCGGGGCCTCGGCCGCGTTGAGCGTGCGGAGCTGACGCTCGTCGGTCAGCACCCGCAGCTGCGGGCCGTCGAAGCCGCCGTCGATCGTGTCCAGGACGACGGCGTGGGCGGTGCGCCGGCCGCGTTCGTAGCCGACCACCGTGCCGCGCCGCAGCCCCTGCAGGGAGCGGCGGGCGCGCCGCCGGGCTTCCCCGGAGCGTTCGCTCGAGACGTCGGCCTCGCGCTCCGTGAGGCGGCGGCGCAGCTCGGTGTACTCGGTGAAGTCACCCAGGTGGCAGGTCATCGCCGTCGCGTACTCGGCGACGGCCTCGGCGTGCCGTCGGGCCTGCTTCGCGAGCCCGACGACGCCGCGATCGGCCTGGAACTGTGCGAAGGAGGTCTCCAGGACTTCACGGGCCCGGGCGAGCGGCAGCACGGCGAGCAGGTTCACAGCCATGTTGTAGGTGGGGTGGAAGGCCGAGCGCAGCGGGTAGGTGCGCCGCGACGCGAGCCCGGCGGCCTGGACGGGGTCGATCTCGTCGGAGTAGAGCACCACGGCATGCCCCTCGACGTCGATGCCGCGCCGTCCGGCTCGGCCCGTGAGCTGGGTGTACTCCCCCGGGGTGAGCTGGACGTGAGCGCTGCCGTTCCACTTGACGAGCGACTCCAGCACCACCGAGCGTGCGGGCATGTTGATGCCGAGCGCGAGCGTCTCGGTCGCGTAGACGACCTTGAGGTACCCGCCGGCGAAGAGCTGTTCGACGGTCTCCTTGAACACCGGCAGCAGGCCGGCGTGGTGCGCGGCCACGCCCCGTTCGAGCGCGAGGGACCAGCTGTCGAAGCCGAGCACGGCGAGGTCCTCCGGCGGCACCGCGACGGTGGCCGCCTCGACCACGTCCCGGATGGTCGCTGCCTCGTCCGCCGTCGTGAGCCGGATGCCGGAGGCCAGCGTCTGGTGGACGGCGGCCTCGCAGCCGGCCCGGGAGAAGATGAAGACGATGGCAGGCAGGAGGCCGTCGCGGTCGAGCCGTTCCACCACCACCGGCCGGGGCGCGGGGCGCACCCGACCGGCGAACCGGCCGCCGCCCCGGCCACGATCCCGCTGGTCGTGACGACCGCCACCACTGCCTCGGCCGCCGCCGCCCCCACCACCGCGCCCGCCGCGCAGCCGGTCGGCGCCGGTACGGCCGCGCCCACCGCCGTGGCCGGCGTCCCGGGCGCTGCCGGTGCGTTGCGCGCGGCGGATGGCCTCGACCAGGTCGGGGTTGAGCGGTGGGTCGGCCCCCACGTCGGTGGGGTCGACGTGCGCCGAGTACAGGTCCAGGATCCGGTTGCCGACCATCATGTGCTGCCACAGCGGCACCGGCCGCGTCTCGGACACCACCACCGCGGTGTTGCCGCGCACCATCGTCAGCCACTCGCCGAACTCCTCGGCGTTGGACACGGTCGCCGAGAGGGACACCACCTGCACGGCGGGATCGAGGTGGATGATCACCTCTTCCCACACCGGACCACGGAACCGGTCGGCGAGGTAGTGCACCTCGTCCATGACGACGAAGCCGAGCCCGTCCAGGGTCGTGGAGGACGCGTAGATCATGTTGCGCAGCACCTCGGTGGTCATGACGACCACGGATGCGTTGCCGTTGATGGTGGTGTCACCGGTGAGCAGGCCGACGCTCGCCTTCCCGTGCACGGCGATCAGATCCAGGTACTTCTGGTTGCTCAACGCCTTGATCGGCGTCGTGTAGAAGGTCTTGCGGCCCGTCACCAGCCCCAGGTGGACGGCGAACTCCCCCACCACGGTCTTGCCGGCACCCGTCGGGGCGGCGACGAGCACCCCGTGCCCGGCCTCCACCGCCTCGCAGCCGCGGACCTGGAAGTCGTCGAGCTCGAACTCCAGGCCCCGACGGAACCGGCTGAGCTCGGAGCTCTCCTGCTGCTGGCGCCGCGTCGCTGCGGCGTACCGCTGCGCCGGGGAGGCCACGTCGTCTGCAGCGGTCATGCTGCGAGCGTACGTCGAGAGTCAGGCGGTTCGCGTCAGCACGCGCACGGCGCCGGGATGGAGGTCGCACTGCAGGGGCAGCGCACCGATCGGCTCCCCGTCCGCGAACGCCACGGGGGGTACCGAGCCGAGGCCGGGCGCGGGCTCGATGAGCACGGATCGGGCACGCCGCACCTGGACCGCGGGGTGGTGCACGTGGCTTCCGCGATACAGGCGGGGAAAGATCCGCAGCAGTGTCGTGCGCGACATCTGGTCACCGATGACGACGTCGAGGAGTCCGTCGTCGGGCTCGGCGTCCGGTGCGATCTTCAGCCCGCCGCCGAAGCTGCGGGTGTTGGCGACGGCCACCAGCGTGCCGACACCCTCCCAGACGACGCCGTCCATCGTCACCCGGTACCCGTAGGGGCGGAAGCTGCCGAGCTCGGCGGCCAGTGCCCGCAGGTAACGGCCCTCGCCCGCGGGCCAGTTGAGCTGGTTGGCACGGTCGTTGACGGCGGCGTCGATCCCACAGGAGAGGACCGCCATGTACCACGCCTCGGTGGGCCCACCGGGCCGCGAGACCGCGACGGCGTCGAGGGCGCACACGCCCCGGGGCCCGGCGAGCAGGGCGTCGCGCACCAGCTCGACCGACTCCGCCACCCGGCGCACCGGCAGGCCGAGGTCCCGGGCGACGTCGTTGCCCGAGCCGACGGCGACGATCCCGAGCGGTACGGCGGTCCCGGCCACGACGTTGGCACCCAGGTGCACCATGCCGTCCCCGCCGACGACGACGAGGGCGTCGAGCCCCGCCGCCAGGCCGGCCCGGGCGCGGGAGGTGGCCTGCGCCTCGTCGTCGCCGGACAGGTCGACCGGGTCCAGGCCCGCCGCCGTGAGGCCGGACCGGACCTCGGCGGCGACCTTCGCGGCCCGGCCCTTCCCCGCCGTCGGGTTGACGACCAGGCCCACCCGCCCGGTCGGTGAGCCGGGCTGACGAACGTACCGACCGTCGGGCGGGGTCACAGGCCGGCGGCCGCGTCGGCGGCCGCCTGAGCCGCTTTCCGTCTCGTGACGTGCCGGTCACGCGCGAAGGACACCCCGACGGCGATGAAGTACAGCGCGCACATCGGCAGGGCGAGCGCGATCATCGACCACGCATCGGGCAACGGGTTGGCGAACGCGGCGAAGGTGAACCCGATGAGCACGGCCCACCGCCAGCCCTTCAGGAGCGTCCGGCCGGGGAGGATGCCGAGGAAGTTCAGCCCCACGAGCAGCAGCGGCACCAGGAACGCCACGCCGAACGCGAGGATCACCCGCATGAAGAAGATGAAGTACTCGCGCGCGCTCATCAGGTTCAGCCCGCTGTCCGGGGTGAAGGACGTGAGCACCGCGACCGCGCGGGGCAACACCAACCAGGCGAGCGTCCCGCCGGCGAGGAACAGCACCGCCCCGGCGAACACGAACGACAGCGAGTAGGTCCGTTCCTTCCGGGTGAGGCCGGGGGTGATGAACAGCCAGAGCTGCCCGATCCACCACGGGCTCGAGAGGAACAGCCCCAGGAAGACGGCGACCTGCATCTTGAGGTCGAAGGCGGACCCGATCGTCCCGAAGTTGAGCCCGGCCTGGGCGCCCTCGCCGGAGAGCTTCTCCAGAGGCGCCGTCATCATGGCGACGACGGGGTCGTACAGGAGCCATCCGGCGACGGCGCCGATCACGATCCCGAGCGCCGCCCAGACGAGCCGTCTGCGCAGCTCGCGCAGATGGTCACCGAGCGGCATCCGCCCCTCAGGGTTCTTCTTACGAGAGCGTGCGCGGGCCTCCGCGCTCACCTACTGCTGGCGCGGCGGCTGCTGCGGAGCCGGGCCCGGTTGCGCGGGCGGGTTCGGGGCACCGCCGGCAGGTGGGTAGGGCTCCCCGGCGGCCGGCGGGTAGGCACCGGCGGCCGGCGGGTACGCACCGTTGGTCGACGGGTAGCCGGCGTTCGCGGGCGGGTAGGCACCGTTGGCCGACGGATAGCCGGCGCCCCCGGCCGGTGGGTAGGGCGCTTGCCCGGGTACGCCCGGCTGCGCCCCGGGGTAGGGCGGGTACGTCGTCTGCGGGGTCTGAGCACCCGCGGCGGTATCGGACGAGTCGTTCTGAAGGTCCTTGATCTCGCGCTTGAAGATCTTGAGCGACTTGCCGATGCTCCCGGCGAGCTCGGGCAGCTTGCTCGCCCCGAAGAGCAGGATCACGACGATGATGAGGATGACGATCGCCCATGCGCTGGGGGTTTTCATCGGGGCACCTTCGTTAGTAGTTGTGCGTGGGATCGAGCATACTCGGCGCCGGATCCGCCGTACCGGGACCGGCCGGAGCTGTTCGCCGTGACGAGCGCCTCACCCGGCGACGGCCCGGTCCGGCCTCCGGTGCGAGGTCCAGCCGGGCGGACCGGTGCTCAGCCGACCAGGCCGTGAGAGCGCCACCGGGCGGTGGCCCGCTCGAGCCGGGCCCGCCGCGCCGTCGCGCGTGCGCCGGCGATCCGGGCCCGTGTGGCCCTCGCCCGCTCCAGCGTCGCGGGGTCCCCCACGACGCCGGGCACGTGCAGCGACGGCGCCGGTGCGTTCGCGTCCGCGGCATGCTCGAGGCGGCCGAGCAGCTCGCCGGCCGCGCCGACCTGCCGACCGAGCGCCTTGAGCCGGCCCCACAGGCGCCGGCCGAGCAGCACGAACACCGCCAAGGCGCCGAGCCCCAGCAGCACCCATACGAGCCACCACCACATGCGGGTCAGGATAGTCGGTCGAGCTGCGTATAGGCGTCGAGCGCAGCGCGCGCCGCCCCGGCCACCCGGGCGGCCACGGTCGGTGGCTCGACCGAGCGGACGGCGTCGCCCAGCGAGAGCACCAGGTTCTCCAACCAGGCCGGGTCGTTCACCCGCAGCCGGACCCGCAGGTCACCGTCGGGCAGGTCCACGACGTCCTCCACCGGGGTGTGCTCGGCCACCCACCGCGCCCGTGACGCGAGCTCGAGCGTCACGGCCTCGCCGGTGCGCGCCCAGGGCTCGGGCCCGGCCAGGTCCGGGTGGTGCGCGGCCACGACGTCCAGGATCTCCAGGGCGAGCACCCGGTCGAGGCGGAACGTGCGGGGGCCCTGGGCGCGATGGCACCAGCCCCGTAGGGACCACATGGTCCCGTCCGAGCGCAGCTCCACCGGGTCGACGTCGCGCTCGGTGACCACGTCCGCGGCGGAGACGTAGCGCAGACGCAGACGCCGGCCCTCGTCGATGCCGCGGCGGACCGCCTCGACGGTCTCGGCGGGCACCTCCGCCCGCACCCGCACCTGCACCGTGCCGGCCCGGGCGGCGGCGTCGCCGGTGGCGTCGGAGAGCTTCTCGATCGCCGAGTCGAGTGCGTCGAGCTCGGCCAACGCCGGCGCGTCGGCGACGACGTCGCGCAACGTGCGCAGCGCCACGAGCAACGAGAGCGCCTCCGGGCTGCTCAGGCGCAGCGGACGGTCCATGCCGCGGGCATCGGTCAGGGTCAGCACGCCGTGGTCCAGCGCCTCCGCCGAGAAGTCGATGAGGTCGTCGGGCAGGTAGCCGGGCGTGCCGGCGACCCACAGCAGGTTCACGTCGGCGAGCACCTGTGCCTCGGTCGTGCCGAACTGGGCGGCTACCGCGGCGACGGGGACGGCCGGGTGCTCGCGCAGGTATGCCACGAGCGCGAGGAGCCGGGCGACGCGGTCGCCGGTGGTCTCACCCATGGGCCACCTCCCCGTCGAGCGCACCGGCCGCCCGCAGCCGGCGCAGCACCGCCGCGCGCAGCTCGGGCGGGTCCAGCACGAGGACGGCGGCGGTGTAGGTGGTGACCTCTTCGGCGAACGTCTCGACGTCGGTGTAGTCGACGAGCATGACGTCCCGGTCGGTGAGCGGGCCCTGGGCGGACCCCACGTCGTGCGGGTCACCGACGGCGGAGCCGATGGCGGGCGGGTCGGCCGCCATCTCGTGGGCAGCGGCGCCCGCCGGTGCGCCACGCACGGCGCTGCCGGCCCGCGGGACCTTTCCGGCCGGTTCGACGGCACGTGCCCGCAGGGCTGCGGCGCGGTCCGGGAGCACGGCGAGACGCGCCCGGCCCGCCCGCGGTCGCGCCGGCGCGAGCAGGGCCTCGACGTCGATCTCGGCCGGCGGGCCGAACGCGCCGGCCGGGCCGGTCGTGCGCACGCGCCCGGTGATGCGGGAGAGCCGGAAGGCGCGCGGCGCGTCGCGTTCGGTGTCCCGGCCGAGGACGTACCAGCCGCGGTCCCGGCTCAGGAGACGCCAGGGCTCGACCCGCCGGTGCGTGACCCGTCCCGTGCTCGCCGCCCGGTAGGTGAAGGTCACCGCCGTGCGGGCGTCGATCGCCTCCAGCAGCGGGGCGAACGCCGCCTCCGGGCCCGCGACTCGTACCGTCAGGCCGGCGTAGGTGTCCGCCGTCGGGGCGGGCCCGACGGCACGCAGCTTCGTCACGCCGCGCCCCGCGAAGGACCGCAGCGACGCGTCCTGCCAGAGCTCGGCCGCGAGGGACAGCACGCCGACCTCGGCCGGGGTGAAGGCGACCGGGGGCAGGGCGTACCCGGCGGAGTCGATCCGGTAGCCGACGTCGTCCTCGTGCGCCGGGTCGTGCTCGACGACGAGCGGGACACCCAGCTCGCGCAGCAGGTCCTTGTCCCGCTCGAACATGCGCTCGAAGGCGGCCTCGTTCGCGGCGTCGGCATAACCGTTGACGCGCTCGTGGATCTCCCGCTTGGTCATCCACCGCACGGTGTGCGTGAGCGCGATCACCAGGTCGAGCAACCGCTCGGCCGCCTCTACCCGCTGCGCCACGGCCCCACGTTATCGGTCTTCCCGCCCGGCGGTGGTACCGCGGGGGGCGATGGCACCGGTGCGGCGGAGGGCGCGCAGGGCGACGGCGGTGGCCACCGCGGCCTCGGCCGCCTCGGCGCCCTTGTCCTCGGCGGAGCCGGGCAGCCCGGCCCGGTCGAGGGCCTGCGCCTCGTCGTCCGTGGTGAGCAGGCCGAACCCGACCGGCACCCCGGTGCGCACGGCCACGTCGGTCAGCCCGCTGGTGGCCGCCTGGCACACGTACTCGAAGTGCGGTGTGCCCCCGCGGATCACCACCCCGAGGGCGACGACGGCGTCGGCGCCGGCCCGGGCCGCCTCCGCGGCCACCACGGGCAGCTCGAAGGAGCCCGGCACCCGGACCACCTCGGGGACGACGTTCGCGGCGGCCAACGCGCGGCGGGCGCCGTCGAGCAGGCCGTCCATCACCTGGGTGTGCCACTGCGCGGCGATGACGACGACCCGGAGCCCGGTCCCGTCGGTCGCCAGGTGCGGGGCGCCCGCGCCGCTCACCGGACACCTCCGGCCGGCACCGGTCGGGCACCGAGCGGATCGGATCGGGTCCGCCCGGGTGGTCGGGCATCCGGCCCCGACCGCTCCGCATCGAGTCCCGGCAGGTGATGTCCCATGACGGAGCGTTTGGTGGTCAGGTACCGGCGGCTGTGCTCGGTGACGTCCGCCTCGAGCCCGATGACCTCGGCGACGGAGATCCCCGCCGCCCGCAGGCCGGCGACCTTCTCCGGGTTGTTCGTCAGCAGCCGCACGGCGGCCAACCCGAGGTCGGCGAGGATCGCGGCTGCCGCGCCGTACTCGCGGGCGTCGGCGGGCAGGCCGAGGTCCAGGTTCGCCTCGACGGTGTCCCGTCCGGTGTCCTGCAGGCCGTAGGCGCTGATCTTGGGCAGCAGGCCGATGCCGCGCCCCTCGTGCCCGCGCAGGTGCACCACGACGCCCCCGGACCGGGCGGTGAGCTCCAGCGCCCGGCGTAGCTGGGGGCCGCAGTCGCAGCGGAGGGAGCCGAACGCGTCGCCCGTGAGGCACTCCGAGTGCACCCGGACCAGCGGGGCCGAGGTGTCGGTGGGGGTGTCCGCGACGAGTGCGAGGTGCTCCGCCCCGGTGCGCAGGTCCCGGTAGCCGTGGACCGTGAAGTCCCCGTGCTCGGTGGGGAGCCGGGCGGAGCCGGTGGCGTGCACGCGCGGGGCGGGCGGGGCGGGGTCCGGGTCGTGGGCCCGTCGCCAGGCGGCCAGGTCCGCGATCGTGATGAGCACCAGGCCCTCCTGCTGCGCCAGCGCGACGGCGTCGTCGTACCGGAGCATGGTGCCGTCGTCGTGGACCAGTTCGGCGATGCCGGCCACCTCCCCCGCCGCGGCGAGACGGCACAGGTCCACCGCGGCCTCGGTGTGCCCGGCGCGTTCGAGCACCCCGCCCGGCACGGCGCGCAGCGGCAGCACATGGCCCGGGCGGATGAGGTCGTTCGGGCGTGCGGCCGGGTCGGCGAGTACGCGCAGGGTCCGAGCGCGGTCCGACGCGGAGATGCCGGTGCCCACCCCGTGGGCGGCGTCCACGCTGACCGTGTACGCGGTGCGCCGCGGGTCCTGGGAGTCGGCCACCATGAGCGGCAGGGCGAGGGTGTCCGCCCGCGCGGCCGGCATGGGCGCGCACAGGTAGCCCGAGGAGTGGCGCACCGTCCACGCCACCCACCGCTGGTCGGCGGTCGCGGCGGCGAGCACCACGTCCACCTCGTTCTCGCGGTCGTGGGAGTCGGCCACCAGGACCGGCCGACCGGCGGCCAGCGCCGCCAGGGCGTCCGCCACCGTGGCCCGAAGAGTTGCTGTGGTCATCGCCGTGCTCCTGTCGTGAGTCGTTCGAGGTACTTCGCCACCACGTCCACCTCGAGGTTGACCGCCGCGCCGACGGCGAGGCCGCCGAGCGTGGTGGCCGCCAGGGTGGTGGGGATCAGGGCGACGCCGAACGCGTCGTCGCTCACGTGCGTGACGGTCAGCGAGACCCCCTCGATCGCGATCGACCCCTTCTCCGCCACGTACCGGGCGAGCTCGGGCGGCACGCCGATCTCGACCTCGTCCCAGCGGGGTCCGGGGGTGCGCCCGCGCACCGTGCCGACGCCGTCCACGTGGCCCTGGACGAGGTGTCCGCCCAGGCGGCCGTCAGCCCGGACCGCCCGCTCGAGGTTGACCCGGTCGCCGGCGGTGAGCCGGCCGATGGTGGTACGGGCGAGGGTCTCGGGCATGACGTCGGCGGTGAAGCCGTGCGCGTCGTGCGCGGTGACGGTCAGGCACACACCCGCCACGGCGACCGAGTCGCCGGGGGCGAGGTCGTCGGTGACCGTGGTGGCCAAGACGTGCAGCACCGCGGCTCCGTCGGCCGACTCGCGGCCACGGACGGTGCCCACCTCCTCGACGATTCCGGTGAACATCAGCACGCTCCTTCGGGTCGGGCCACGAGGAACAGGTCGTCCCCCAGGCGTTCGGTGTGCACGGTGCGCCAGCGGGGCGCGTCGGCGATGGTGGTGACGCCGAGGTCGCCGACGGCGGTCGGGCCACCGCCGAGCAGGACGGGGGCGACGTAGGCGTGCAGCTCGTCGACGAGCCCGGTGCGCAGCGCGGCGGTGAGCAGCGTGGGGCCGCCCTCGAGGAGCACATGGCGCATGCCGCGCGCATGGAGCTCGGTGAGGGCGGCCCCCAGGTCGCGGGTGGGTAGGTGGAGCCACTCCCCCGGTCCGCGGACCCGCGCGCGCGCCGGCACCTCCCGCTCCCCGATGACCACACGCACCGGCTGGTGGGCGGCGAGGCCGTCGGGGGTGCGGGCGGTCAGGGCCGGGTCGTCGGCGAGCAGCGTGCCGGTGCCGACCAGTACGGCGTCGACGTCGGCGCGCAGGGCGTGCGCATGGGCGCGGGCGGTGGCGGAGGTGATCCACCGGCTGGTGCCGTCGGCGGCGGCGACCCGCCCGTCCAGGGAGGTGGCGGTCTTGGCGACCAACCAGGGCCGGCCGCGCCGCACGGCGGTGGCCCAGCTCGCCGTGAGCTCCTGGGCGCCTGCCACCAACTCGGGGTCCACGCCGGCGTCCCGCGCCAGGTGCACCTCGACACCCTCGCCCCGCAGCCAGGCGGCGCCGCCGGCGGCGCGCGCGTCCGGGTCGGCCACGGCGTACAGCACGCGCGCCACGCCCGCGGCCCGCAGCGCACGCGCGCACGGCGGCGTCCGACCGGTGTGCCGGCACGGCTCGAGGGTGACGACGGCGGTGGCACCGGCCAGCTCTGCCCGCCGCGCGGGTGGGACCGCGGCCAGGGCGGCCGCCTCGGCGTGCGGGGTGCCGGCGCCGCGGTGGTGGCCCTCGGCGAGCGGGCGCCCGTCCGCCGTGAGCAGGACGCACCCGACGCGCGGGTTGCCGCCTGCGCGCGGGCCCGTGGCGGCCAGCTCCAGGGCCCGGGCGAGCGCGCGATCGAGCCCGGCGCTCTCGGGCGCGGCCGGGGTCGCGGTGCCCGGTGCCGGGGCTGTGGTCGGGGTGCCGCCCGCGCGTGCCGCTGTGGTCCGTGCGGCGACGCCCGCCGCCGTGGTGCTGCCCGCCATCTTCGCGATCCCTTCGTCCGGCACGGGCGGCCGGGCGAGAGGGGGCGACGACGAGTGGCACCGTCGACGGACCGGGTCCGCGATGGCGCCACGTGCTGCCTCCCATCCGGACTTTCACCGTCGGTCCTGGAGTTCCACCAGGTCAACCGTTCGTCCTTGCGGACGACCGGGTCGCGGACTGTCACCGCCGGCTCGGAATTTCACCGACCCCGGAGCACGTGCTTGCTCTGGGGACCACTCTGCCACACACCGTCCGAGGGCGGGGCCCGCCGGCTCGCCGTCCCGGCCACTGAGACGGCCCGCGTCCGGCACCCAGCGGCAGGCCGTCCCGTTCATCGGGAAGGCGCGGTCCGGCGTCCGGCCACGAGGGTGCGGCGAACCCGGGCAGCGGGCACACCCCCGGTGGTGCCGACCGCCGCACCGGTACCGTGGCTGCCGTGATGATGTGGCGTGACGGCGTGGTGCGGGGTGTGGGACGGTCCTGGTCCGGCGCCGTCGAACTCGAGGTCGAGATCGTGGCGAACGACGCCGCGAGCACTGCGGAACCACCCACCGGCCCACCGGCAGCCGGGGCGCACGTCCGCGCACTGGCCTACCCGTCGATGGTGGGCGACCCACGGGTCGGTGACCGGGTCTCCCTCTCCGTCGCGGCACTGGCCCGTGAGCTGGGCACCGGCGGGTACGCGCTGGTCGTGGCCCTGCCCGACCGGTTGCCCGCGGACCCGCCGCCTGCCCTGGGCCACCTCGTCAAGGCCCGCTACACGCCCGCACAGAACCTCGTCCTCGGGGTCGACGAGCAGGGGTCCGCCCACCACGGCCTGCTGCGCGACGCGGACGACATCGCCGGGCTGCCCGTCGTCGTCGCGGACCTGCACTCGGCCCTGCCCGCCGTGGTGGCGGGCATCCGCGCCGTCGCGAACGGCCTGCGGGTGGCGTACGTGATGACCGACGGCGGTGCGCTGCCCGCCTGGTTCTCCCGTAGCCTCGCGGGGCTGCGGGAGGCGGGGTGGCTGACCGGGTCGGTGACGGTCGGGCAGGCGTTCGGCGGCGACCTCGAGGCCGTCAGCCTGCACTCGGGTCTGCTCGCGGCCCGACTGGTGCTGGGTGCGGACGTGGCCGTCGTCGCGCAGGGGCCGGGAAACCTCGGCACGGGCACCCGCTGGGGGTTCTCCGGCACGGTCTGCGGCGACGCGATCAACGCCGTCGCCACGCTCGGTGGCAGCCCGGTGGCCGCGCTCCGGGTCTCCGGGGCCGATCCGCGTGCTCGCCACCGCGGGATCTCCCACCACTCGCTCACGGCATACGGGCGGGTGGCACTGGCACCGGCCGACGTCGTCGTGCCCCGCTTCGACGGCGGCAGCGCGCTCGAGGCGGACCTCGCCGGGCTCGAGGCCCGCATCCGGGAGCAGGCCGCCCCGCTCGGCTCCCCGCACGGGATCCACCACCTGGTGGACCGCTCGACCGCGGGCCTGGCGGGGGCGCTCGGGGGCGTCCCGGTGCCGTTGTCGACCATGGGCCGGGGCCTGGCCGAGGATCCGGCGGCGTTCCTGACGGCGGC
Source organism: Georgenia sp. (assembly GCF_054605595.1). Classification (NCBI taxonomy): domain Bacteria; kingdom Bacillati; phylum Actinomycetota; class Actinomycetes; order Allobogoriellales; family Allobogoriellaceae; genus Georgenia; species Georgenia sp. The sequence continues at coordinate 12,377 of NZ_JBTSDU010000039.1, forward strand.
CGCGGCCGGCGCACACGCGGCCGGGCTCGCGGGCCGATAGGGCTTCGCCCGACGCGGCTCGCCGGCCTCCGGGGCTACCCGTCCCCTGGGCTCGCCGGCCGCTAGGACTCGCCGTCCCGCGGCTCGTGGTACGCGATCAGCGTGGCGAGCCGCCGTGCCTCGTCGCGTCCGTAGGCGCCGTCCGCGCGCTGGATCGCCATGACCGCGAGGGTGTCCCCCTCCGAGAGATCGAGCTGGACCCACGGGGTGCTCGCGCCGAACGTGACCGTCACGATCTGCGCCCACTCGACGGTGCGCGTGTAGATGATGTTGCGCACCCTCAGGCCGGTCTCGTCCGGCACGGCCCGCACCCCGCCCTGGCGCCAGTACAGCCAGAGCAGGACCAGCGCCAGCAGCACCGTACCGATGCCGTCCCCGAGGGTGAACGCCACCTTCGACATCCGAGGGAGCGCGATCAGCACGGCCAGCGTCCCGGCGACGGTGAGGACGGCGAGCGCGACGGAGACGCGCCGCGCCCACCGGGGGCGGAAGGTGGCGTGCAGCTCCGCCGCGCTGGTCATGTCAGATGCGGCAGGCGTGGATGGAGGTCACGAGGATCGCGCGGGCGCCGGCGTCGTAGAGCTGGTCCATCACCTGGTTGGTGGACTCCTTGCGGACCATGGCCCGCACCGCGACCCACTTGCCGTCGTGCAGGGGGGAGACGGTGGGTGACTCCAGGCCGGGGGTGATCGCCACCGCCCCCTCGAGCTGCTCCACCCGCACGTCGTAGTCCATCAGGACGTACTGGTGCGCCACCAGCACACCCTGCAGCCGCCGGTCCAGCACCTGCAGCGCGGGCGTCACGTCGCGGCCGGCGGGGTGGATCAGGACCGCCTCGGATTGCAGGATGGGGTCCCCGAACGTCTCCAGGCCCGCTGCCCGGAGGGTGCTGCCGGTCTCGACCACGTCCGCCACGACGTCGGCGATGCCGAGCTGAACGGAGGACTCCACGGCGCCGTCGAGGTGGACGACGGAGGCCTCGACGCCGTGCTCGGCGAGGTAGCCGCCCACGAGCACGTCGTAGCTGGTCGCCACGCGTTTGCCGCGCACCTGCTCCAGGGAGGTGATCTCCCCCGCCGGTGCCGCGAAGCGGAAGGTCGACCGGGCGAAGCCGAGCGAGCGGTGCTCGACGGCCTCGACGCCGGAGTCGAGCAGCAGGTCGCGGCCGGTGATGCCGACGTCGACCGTGCCGGAACCGACGTAGACGGCGATGTCTCGCGGCCGCAGGTAGAAGAACTCGACACCGTTGGCCGGGTCGGCCAGGACGAGCTCACGGCCGCCCGAGCGCTGGCGGTAGCCCGCCTCGCTCAGGATCTCCGAGGCGGGCAGGGACAGGGAACCCTTGTTGGGCACGGCGATGCGCAGCACGTCAGCTCCGGTGCGTGATGGTGGATGGGCGTGGGGTGGACGGCGAGACGGCGGCGGATGCCGGTCGGCTCACAGGTGGCGGTAGACGTCCTCGAGGGTCAGGCCCCGGGCGATCATCATGACCTGCAGGTGGTAGAGCAGCTGGCTGATCTCCTCGGCCGTGGCCGCGTCGCTCTCGTGCTCGGCGGCCATCCAGACCTCCGCCGCCTCTTCGACGACCTTCTTGCCGATGGCATGGATACCGGCGTCCAGCTCCGCGACGGTGCCCGAGCCCGCCGGGCGCGTCTCGGCCTTGTGGTGCAGCTCGGCAAAGAGGTCGTCGAATGTCTTCACCCGGTCAGCCTAGTTGGTGCCGGTCGGCAGGAACGCGTCCGTCCATGCGTCGGCCGGGTCGACGGCGCCCTCGAGCAGCCCGTGCTCGGTCAGCAGGGCCCCCATGGCATCCCAGGCGGCGGCGTCGTGCTCGCCGAGCGGACCGCCGCCGGCGTAGAGCGCGGCCGTGGCCTCAAGGGTGGCGACCGCGGCGTCGCGCTGGTCGGGACGGGCGAGGTCCGGGACGTACGCCCTCGAGATGTCGATGGCGGCCGCCGGGTCGTCGATGACGTCCCGCACGCCGCGTAGCGTCGCGGCGACGACGGCGGCGACGTCATCCGGGCGTGCCTCAGCGGTCTCGTCGAGCACCCCGACGCCGATGCCGACGAGCGGGACGTCCCGGCCGTCGGCGCCGATGGGGATGGTGCGGACGTCGAGCCCGGTGGCCGCGAAGGCGACGGCATCGTTGTTGACGTAGCCCATCACGGCGTCGACGTGACCGTCGGAGAGCGCGGCCTGCTGGGTGAAGCCGATGTGCTGAACGTCGACGTCGTCCTCGGTGAGCCCGCCGGCGCCGAGCAGCGCCAGCAGACCGAAGTACGTCTCGCCGTACGGGCCCGGGATGCCGACGCTGTGCCCGGCGAGGTCCGCGGCGGTGGTGATCTCGGAGTCGGCCGGGACGATGAGGACGACCGGGTAGTCCTGGTACAGGGTCGCCACGTCGAGCAGTGGCACTCCCTGCGAACGGGCCTGCAGCATCTCGTCCCCGCCGGCGATCACGAAGTCCTCGTCCCCGGCGCCGACGGCGGTGAACAGTCCCTCGCTCTGGCCGTGGTGGCGCAGCGTGACCTCGACCCCGGCCTCGTCGTAGTAGCCACGCTCGGCGGCGACGTAGAACGGTGCGAACTGGACGTTCGGGGTATAGGTGAGGCCGATGGTCGCCGTCCCGGTGCCGCCCGCGGGCGCCGTCGCGCCGGTCGCCCGCTCGGTGGTGGTGGCGTCGGGGGCGGGCTGGCCCGCGCACGCGGCGAGGGTCAGCGCGGTGGCCCCGAGGGCGGCGACGAGGAGGTGACGGGCGGACATGGTGGTGCTCCCCAGGGGCGATGTGGATGTGGCGGAACTGGTGGGCGGCGTGGAGTTGGTGGACGTGTCGAGGGCGGTGGGGCGCACGGATCGGGCGGTCAACGTCGGGCGACCCGGCGTTCGATCAGCCGGAGCGCCCCGTAGATGGACATCGCGAGGGCGCACAGGATGATGAGGGCGGCGAAGATGCCGGTGGTGTCGGCCGCGGAGCCGCGGATCGAGAGGAGGAGGCCGAGCCCCTGGCCACCCATGACGAACTCACCGACGATGGCGCCGGTGATGGAGAGGGTGAACCCGTTGCGCAGCCCGGTGAGCACGGTCGGTAGCGCCAGTGGCCACTGGATGCCGCGCAGCAGCGACCACCCGTGGGCGCCGTCGAGGCGAGCCGCGTCCACGACATCGGTGTCCACCCGGCGCAGGCCGTGGACGGTGGCCAGCAGGATCGGGAAGAAGACGAGCAGCGCGCACAGGATCGTGATGGGCAGCAGGCCGTAACCGACCCAGATGACGAGCAGCGGTGCGGTGGCCACGGCGGGCAGTGCCTGGGAGGCGGCGATGTAGGGCGAGAGGGCGGCGTCGGCCACCCGGCTCCGGAAGACGAGGTATCCCAGCGGCAGCGCGACGAACGCGCCGAGCGCGCAGCCCAGCGCCGCCTCCACGAGGGTCGGCAACGTGTAGCCGAGCAGCCCGCCCGTCGTGAGGTCCTCCCCCAGGCGGGCGGCGACGTCGCTGGGGGCGGGCAAGAACTGAGCGGGCACCGCGCCGGTGCGCACCGCCGCCTCCCACAGCACCAGCACGACGGCGCCCAACAGGAGGGCCATCAGCCAGGGCTGGGCGAGCGGGTCCGAGCTGTGGCGTCGAACGCCGGGCGTGCGGGCAGTCGGAGTGTCTGCGCCGGGACGCGTGGCGTCGCCGACCGTCAGGCCGGCTGTGCCCGGCCGGCGTCCGCTCGTACCGTTGCGCACGGCACCCTGCTCCGGCTGCGACGGGGCAGCCGTGGGCTGCCACGCGGTGGCGTCGGTCTTCACTGCGTCCTCCCGGTCCGGGCCCGTGGACCGGGGACGACGGGTACGACGGCGGAGCCGTCGCCCGAGCCGACGCGCCCGCAGGACGCGCCGCGTGCTTCCTCCCATCCGGACTTTGACCGTCGGTCCTGGAGTTCCACCAGGTCAACCGCACTAGGTGCGGCTCGCGGACTATCACCGCCGGTTCGGAGTTACACCGACCCCGGAGCACGTGCTTGGCTTGCCGTCCGATCGTAGCGCGGGCGGTGGGCTGTGGGTACCCGGTACCCGGTACCCGCTGCGCGCACGGAGCCGCCGAGGCCGCCCCGTCCTTCCCACCGACCCGCACCAACATCTACGAACTCGTCCAGCAGGCCAGACGCGGCTACCGACCGGAGCAGGACGTCCTGGTGCCCGCCGAGGGTGGGCGCAGCGCGCTGCCCCCGACCACCAGGGACGACGCTCACGCGGGGTCCGCAGGCGCATGATCACGACGTGCGCCCAGGTCGCCCCGCACCGCGTACGCGCCGAGGGACACGGGAGCCACCTTCGATGAGCACTCGTGACTTCGCTGCTCTCCAGGACGGCGGTGACTGCGACGCCGTCGAGGCCACCGAGACCGAACGGTCCACCGGGTACGTGCAGTCCCTCGAACGTGGGCTGTCCGTGATCCGCGCGTTCGACGCGGAGCACCCGCGGCTCACCCTGAGCGACGTCGCCCGCCGCACGGCCCGACCCGGGCGGCAGCCCGGCGGTTCCTGCACACGCTGGTGGACATCGGCTACGTCGGCGCAGACGGTCGGCTCTTCGCGCTGCGCCCCAGGGTGCTCGAGCGCGGGTACGCCTACCTCTCGTCGCTGACGCTGCCGGAGGTCGCCGCGCTGCACCCGGCCGTACGACGGTGACGCCGAGTGGTCGCACGCGCGGCGCCGCGCCGCGGCGGTGCGTGTCCCGGCAGGTGGTGCTCCTCACCGAGGCGGTGGCACTCGTGGGGCTCAACCTGCGCGGCCCGATCGTCGGTGTCCCGCCGCTCATCCCCCGGCTCAGCGCCGACCTCGGGCTGAGCGAGAGCGCGGCCGGTCTGCTGACCTCGTTGCCGTTGCCGAGCTTCGCCCTCGTCTCCCCCCTCGTCGGGCCGTTGGTGCGGGGGACCGGCCTGGACGGCGCGCTGGTGTGGGTGCTCGTGCTGCTCGCCGCGGCGTCCGCGCTGCGGCCGTGGGGCTCGGCCGCCCTGCTGCTGCGGGCGCCGCGCTGGTCGGTGTCGCCATCACGATCGGGAACGTCCTGGTGCCGATCGCGGTGCGCCGCGACGCGGACCCGTCGACGGCGACGGTGATGGCGCTGTCCACGAGCTCCTACCGGGTCGGGCAGGGGGTGGCGGCGGCGCTCGCTGTGCCGGTGGCCCACGAGGTCGGTTGGCAGGCGGCGATGACGCCCCTCGCGGTGCCCGTGGTCGTCGCGCTCGCGGCGTGGCTGGCGCGGGTCTCCCGTGGACGGTCGAGCGACGCCACCCGCGTCACGCTGGGGGAAGCGGCTCGCCCGCTGCCACGGCACCGGCGCGGCGAGACCGGCACGGGCCGGCCCCGCGTCACGCTCGGGGTCGCGGCTCGCCCGCTCCCGCCGTCGGATCGTGCGGCCACCCCGCCGGCGGCGCGCGAGGCACGCGCCTCGTCGGTCTACCGCGAACGGGACACCTGGTGGCTCGCGCTCTTCTTCGGCATGCAGGCGGCCCTGGTCTACGGCGCCAGCACGTGGCTGCCCACCATGCTCGAGACCGAGGTCGGCGTCTCGGGCGAGCTGGCCGGCACCGCACTGTCGCTGTTCCACCTCATCGGGATCGCCGGCACGCTCGCCGTCCCGCTCCTGCGCCGCGTCACCGGGTCCGCCGTGCGCGCCGGGTACGCCGTCGCCGGGGCCTGGGTGGTGTTCTTCGCCGGCTTGGTGCTCGCGCCGGACCAGTGGCCGGCCGGGACCGTCGTCGGCGGCCTCACCCAGGGGGCCGGGATCGGACTCGGCATGCCCCTGATCGCCCTGCGCCCGGCCGATCCGGCGCACGGGCGCGGCCGGTCCGCTGCCGTGCAGTCGGCAGGCTACGCGATCGCCGCCGTCGGGCCCGTCGTCCTCGGCTGGCTCCTCGGCGTGACGGGGAGCTGGGCCGCGGTGTGGGGCGTTCTCCTGCTCGGCGGCGTGGTGATGGGCGTCGCCGCCCGGCGGGCGGCCGCCGATCGTCCCATCGGAGCGGCCCCGCGGCCGACCTGACCGGTCAGTGCGCGTGCGCCCCCTGCGCGAGCGCCCGGAGGGCGTCGACCTCGGCGGCGGCGTCCTCGGCCCGGTAGACGGCGGACCCCGCCACGAAAACGTTCGCGCCCGCGTCGGAGGCCCGCTCGATCGTGGACCGGGAGATCCCACCGTCGACCTGGACCCACACGTCGAGCCCGGCAGCGCTGACGGCCGCACGTGTGCGCCGGATCTTGGGCAGCGTGGCGTCGATGAAGGACTGGCCGCCGAACCCCGGTTCGACGGTCATCACCAGGATCATGTCGAACTCGGGCAGGAGGTCGAGGTACGGCTCGACGGCCGTCGCCGGGCGCAGTGCGAGACCGGCTCGCACACCCGCCTTGCGCAGATCCCGCGCGAGCTTGACGGGTGCGGTGGCCGCCTCCGCGTGGAACGTCACCGAGGCGCAGCCGGCCTCGGCATAGGCCGGCGCCCACCGGTCCGGGTCCTCGATCATGAGATGCGCGTCGACGGGCACCGGGGTGACCTTGATGATGCTCTCGACGATCGGCAGGCCGAGCGTGAGGTTGGGGACGAAGTGGTTGTCCATCACGTCGACATGCGCGTAGTCCGCGCCCGAGATCTTCTCGAGCTCGCCGCGCAGGTCCGCGAAGTCGGCGTTGAGGATGCTGGGCGAGATGACGATGCTCACGCCCGCAACCTTACTGGGAGCGCACGACCCGCTGCCTTACTGCGACCGCACGTGTGGCCGGACGCCGGGAACCACCCGGCTGGCTCGTCCTGCCCGGACCGCGGCGCCTACTCGGACGGCAGTGGTGCGACCGGCGCGGCCGCCGGCGCATCGGTCCGGCGCAGCAGCGCGAGAAACATCGCGTCGGTGCCGTGCAGGTGCGGCCAGAGCTGGGCGAACGGGCCGTCACCGAGGCCCGGGGGCGGCTCGAGGGCCACCGAGCCGAGCACCGCCACGGCGTCGATCAGCTCCACGTCGCCGCGGCGGCGCACGGCGTCCTCGACGACCACGCGGGTCTCGGCCACGTGTGGTGAGCAGGTGACGTAGGCGACCACTCCCCCGACCCGGGTGGCGTCCACGGCGGCGTCGAGCAGGTCGCGCTGCAGGGGGCCGAGCTGGGCGAGGTCGGCGAGGCTGCGCCGCCAGCGCGCCTCCGGCCGGCGGCGCAGCGCACCGAGGCCCGTGCACGGCGCGTCGACCATGACCCGGTCGAAGGGGCCGAGGCCGGCCTCGGCGATGTCGCGACCGTCGCCGGTGCGGACCGTCACCGTGCCCGCCGGGACGGCGGACACGGAACTGGTGACCAGTCGTGCCCGGTGCGGAGCCACCTCGTTGGCGAGCAGGTGGGCACCACGCTCATGGGCGAGGGCACCGAGCAGGGCGGCCTTGCCGCCGGGGCCGGCGCACAGGTCCAGCCACCGCTCATCGGGCAGCACAGTGCCGGCCGGTGCAGCGGGGTCGACGGCGGGACCCGCACCGCCGGTCGAGCTCACCTGCGCGGCCGCCACGGTGACCGCGGGTGCAGCGGGGCCGACGGCGGGACCCGTACCGTCGCCCTCGGGTGCCGACGCTGCCTGGCCCGCCGGGCCGAGCGGGGCGGCGGCCAGGGCGAGGGCGACGAGCTGGGACCCCTCGTCCTGCACACCGGCTGCCGAGCGACGGACCGACGGCAGGCGAGCCGGGTCGCCGCCGCCGGGCACGAGGGCGTAGGGCGACCAGCGGCCGCCGCCCGGCGCCGACCCGAGCTCGGCAGCCACCTCCTCCGCGAGGTCCTCGGGTGCGACCAGGCCGGGCCGGGCCACGAGGGTCACGCGGGGGGCGCGGTTGTCAGCGGCCAACAGCTCGGGCAGCTCGGTGGCCGGGCGGCCGTTCGCGAGCAGGGACTGGCGAAACGCACGGACGATCCACTCGGGGTGCGACTCGGTGGCCGCGAGGCGAGCGACGTCGTCGCCGGCGGCGGCTTCCGCGACCTCTGCAGCCCACTCCTCGCCAGACCGGCGGGCCACCGCGCGCAGCACGGCGTTGACGAGGCCCGAGGGCCCCTGGCCGGTGACCGAGCGCGCCAGGCTCACGGTCTCCGAGACCGCCGCATGGGTGGGGACGCGCATGCCGAGGAGCTGGTGGGTGCCGAGGCGGAGCAGGTCGAGCACCTCGGCGTCGAGCTCGTCGAGGGGACGGCCGTTGGTGCACCGGGCGATGACGGCGTCATAGCGCCCACGCAGGCGCAGCGTCCCGTAGGCCAGCTCGGTGGCGAAGGCGGCATCGCGACCTTCGATGCCCCGCTCGCGCAGCAGCGGGGGCAGGACGAGGTTGGCGTAGGCATCGGAGTCCGCCACCTCGCGCAGCACGTCGTAGGCGGCCTGGCGCGGTGCGTCCGGCTGAGCACGGCGGGGGCGGTAACCGGGCCGGCGCCGTGGCGCGCCACCGCGGGCACCGGAGTCGCCGCGCGGCGCGGGCCGGCCACCGGGTCCGGGATCCCCGTGACGGCCGCCGCCGCGGGCCCCGCCACCGCGGCCCTCGGAGCCGGCGTGCGGCGTCACGACTGCGCCCCCAGGACGGCATCCGCGGCCGGGTGTGCGCCGCGTGCCCAGGCCTCGGCGGGCATCCAGCTCTTGCCCGCCGGGGCCACCTCGCCGAGGGTGACGGCGTGCGAACCGGTGCCGACCAGCACCTCGTGCTTGCCGGCGCGCAGCTGCCCGGGGGCGAGGTCGGTGACGTCGGGGCGGGGCGTCACGGGCCGCAGCTTCAACCGGGTGCCGTCCGGCGACGTCGTCCACGCGCCGGGTGCCGGCGTGCAGCCCCGCACGAGCCGCCCGACGGCGAGAGCTGGGTCGGCCCAGCGCACGGCCGCGTCCGCGACCTCCAGCTTCGGGGCCAGGCTCACCCCGTCGGCGGGCTGCGGCTGCGGCACCGCGTCTCCGGCGGCGATGGCGTCCAGCACGGCGACCATCAGCCCGGCGCCGGACTCGGCGAGGCGGGCGAGCACGTCGCCGGAGGTGTCGTGGGGGCGGACGGTCTCGGTGAGGGTGCCGTAGACAGGTCCGGTGTCCAGGCCCGCCTCCAGCTGGAAGACGCTGGCGCCGGTGACCTCGTCCCCGGCGATGAGGGCCCGTTGGACCGGTGCCGCTCCGCGCCAGGCGGGCAGCAGTGAGAAGTGCAGGTTCACCCAGCCGTGGGTGGGCAGGTCGAGCAGGTGCGCGGGGACCAGTCCCCCGTAGGCGACGACGGGTGCGGCGTCGACCTTCAGGGCGGCGAGCTGCTCGGCCACTCCGGCGTCCCGGAGGCTCTTCGGTGTCAGGACCTCGACCCCCTCGGCGCGGGCGACCTCGGCGACGGGACTGGGCTGCAGGGTGCGCCCGCGTCCTCGAGGGGCGTCGGGTCGGGTGAGCACGGCGACGACCTCGTGGTCGCTGGCCAGGAGCGCCCGCAGGGTGGGCAGGGCCACCTCGGGTGTTCCGGCGAAGAGCAGGCGCATGGCAGACAAGTCTATGCGGTGCCGCTGCCGCACCTGTGCTGCGCCCTGTCACCTGGTCCCCGACCGGGCGACGGCGCTCGCCGGTGGGAACCGGGCGTGGGTCCGCCCGCTCACGGCGAGCCGGCGGGCCTACCGGGAAGGGCCGGCGCGGACGGCGGCCGCGGCCCGGTCGCGGGGACGCGCCCGACGACGCAACCGGCGCCACGCCCCCCACGGGAGCAGACCCAGGACGAGGCGCTGCTACCGCCGGAGCAGTCCGAGGGCGGTGAGGTCGGTGCGGAGACGCCGGCCATCCGTGAAACGCCGGGCGGTGATGCCCAGGCGGGCCGCACCGGCGACGTTGGCGGGCGAGTCGTCGATGAACACCGTGGCGCCCGCGTCGAGATCGTACCGTTCGAGGAGCACCCGGAACAGGGCGGGGTCCGGCTTCACGAGGCCTTCCCGGCCGGAGACGACGACGTCGTCGAGGAGACCGATCGCGGGGGCGGCCTCCTCGGCATGGTGGAACGTCTCGGCGGCCCAGTTGGTGAGCCCGAGGAGCGGGACCCCGAATGCCTTGAGCTCGGCGATGATCGCACTCGTGCCAGGGATCGGCCCGGTGAGCGCGTTGGCGAAGTTCTCGCGGTATACCCGCAGCGTCGCGGCGTGTTCCGGCTGGTCCGGGAATCGATCGAGGAGCTGCCGCACGGCGGCGTCGAGGGTGAGGCCGCCGTCCATCGCGAGGTTGAGCGTCGGGAAGTCGACCGCGTCCACGAACTCGGACCAGTCTTTCGGGCCGAGATGGTCGGCGACGGCGCGGTACGGGTCCCAGCCGACGACGACATTGCCGAGGTCGAAGACCACCGTCACCTCTGGTGCCTGCGTCACGGCGTCACCGTAGCCACTCCCTGCCGGCCCCGACGGGTGACCGGGCCGACCATGGCCCCCCGAGAGGCATGATGCCGCTCACCACAGGTCGGGCGGGTCGACCTGGACACGGACCGCGCCATCCTCCTTCCGGGCGCTGCGTACGGCGGCAGCGTGAGCCAGCCGCCGGGTGAGGTCGGCGGAGGCGGCGCGCGGCACCCGCAGGAGCGCCCGGACCTCCCCCGCACCATCCGTGCCCGGACGCGCCGCGACATCGACGGGGCCCAGGACCTCCAGCGAACCGAGCGGCTCGAGATGGGCGAGGAACGAGCGCACAGAGGCGCGCGGGCCTTGAAGCGAGGCCATCCGCACGGCGGGCGGGAAGGAGAGCTCGGTGCGCTCGGCCAGCTCACGAGCGGCGAATCCGGCCGGGTCCCAGCGCACCAGAGCCTGCGCGGGCGCGGGCGCAGGTTGGCCGAGGAGCATGACCCGGCCGCCGTCGGCCGCGCCGCGGACCAGGGCCGCGGCGCGGAACCAGCGCCGCAGCGCCTCCGCCGACGCCCACAGCTCCGGGCGTGAGGTCGTCGCCGCGCCGTCGAGCAGCAGCGCCGCCGTGTACCCGCCCGCCGCCACCGGTTCCGCGCCGGGGGTGGCGACGACGAGGCGTGGGCGGTCGTCGACGGTCTC
>NZ_JBTSDU010000040.1:0-23371 GCF_054605595.1 Georgenia sp.
ACATCGGGATCTACACCGGTGGCGGCAACCACATCGCCGCCCGCAACCCCGGCACCGCCCTGTTCGAGGGCCCCATCCCACACTCCTCCCCCACCTTCATCCGCGTCGCCTGACCCCAGCGCCTCGCCCGGGGTCGTTCGCACCTCGCACCACCCACAGGGCGGCCCACCGGGCCGCCCTGTGGCGTATCCGGGCCCTGTCGCACCGGGTGCCGGTCGCGGCCAGGTCGAACGCAGCGCAGGCGACGGTGTCCGCGGCCTGTCGGCGCCGGCACCGGTGTCCGCGCCTTCTCGCCGGCGCACGGGCCGGCCCGGACTGTCGAACACCGCACACCCGGCCCCCGTCAATGGGATGATCCGGACGGGTCTCCCGGTGTCAGCCCGGTCCGTCGGACCCGCCGGGAGGACGCGCCAGACCTTTGCGGGTAGCGCCGACGTCCCGGCGGGGCACAATGAGGTCAACGAATGACCAACGAAAGGTGGTGGGGGCATGCCGCACGAGAAGGTTGTCGTCGTCGGGGTCGACGGCTCGGAGGCGAGCCTGGCTGCCGTGGACTGGGCGGTCGCCGAGGCGAGGCTGACCGGGTGGCGGCTCCACGTGGTGTGCGCGTACGCGTTGCCGTCCTTCACCGCGGCGTCGCTCGACGGCGGCTACGCCGCGATGGACGACACCGCGATCCAACAGGGGGTCCAGGCCGTCGTCGACGCCGCCGTGGCCCGCACGGACGGCACGGGCCTGGTGGTGACGTCCTCGCTCGAGACGGGCGACCCGGCCGGCGTGCTGGTCGATCTCTCCCGTGAGGCGAGCCTCGTCGTCGTCGGCACCCGCGGCGGTGGCGGGTTCACGGACCGCCTGCTCGGCACGGTCTCCTCGGCGCTGCCGGCGCACGCGCACTGCCCCACCGTGGTCGTCCCGGTCCGTGAGGGCCGCACGTACACCCCGGTCGAACGCATCGTCGTCGGTGTCGACGGCTCCGACTCGGCCAAGGTGGCGCTCGTGCGCGCGGTGGAGGAGGCGGCCCTGTGGGGCGCCGAGCTCTCCGCCGTCGCCGCGGTGCCGATCGCCACGGGCGCGGGGGCGATGGCGTGGCTGCCCGCCACCGTCGACCGTGACGAGGTCCTCGCCGACGTGCGCGAGGGTCTCGGCGTGGCCGTGCGGTCCGCGGTCGGGGACCGCGATGTCCGGGTGCGCCAGCACGCCCTCGACGGCAACGCGGCAGCGCTCATGGCCGAGTTCTCCACCGCCGTCGAGCTCGTCGTCGTCGGCTCCCGCGGTCGCGGCGGGTTCGCCGGCCTCCTGCTCGGATCGACCAGCCAGGCCGTGCTGCAGCACGCGGCGTCGCCCGTGATGGTCGTCCCCGCCCGGATCAAGGACGAGGGGCTCAGCCCCACGGACGTGCCCTGGAACGTCTAGCGGCGACTGGGACCGGACGAGAGGGCATGGCGCGCAACCGCGCGCCATGCCCTCTACCGCATGCCGACGACCACGACCGGCACGCCCGCGAGGACGTCACGATGGAGACGTCCGAACGATGTGGGGTGGCCGGATCCGGGAATTGTCGGGGCCCGAACCCGTGCTGGGCGTCGCCACCGCCGGGAAGCGCCCTGCCCTACCAGCGTGCGCTCTCGAGCCGCCACATGCGAGCGGGATGGCATATTCGACAATGGGGACATGTCCCCATTGTCGAATATGTCGGGTACTCAGTGGTCGTCGCGGCTCAGCGGTCGCCGGCTCACGGGCTGACCTCGTCACGCGCCTCCCGCAGCACGGCGGTCAGCGTGTCCAGCGCGAGGTGCAGATCGTCCGCCGCGATCGTCAGCGGCGGCGAGAGGCGGATCGTCGCCCCGTGCGTGTCCTTCGCGAGCACCCCGCGGCGGGCCAGCCGCTCGCACGTGGCCCGACCGGTCAGCCCCAGCCCCGGCTCGACGTCGAGCCCCGCCCACAGCCCGACCGTCCGGGCCGACGCGAGCAGCCCCTCTCGCACCAGCTCGTCCACCCGCTCGGACAGGGTCACGCCGAGCTCGCGAGCCCGTGCCTGCAGGTCCCCCGTGGCCAGCAGCTCCGCCACCTTCAGCCCGACGGCGCAGGCGAGGGAGTTGCCGCCGAACGTCGACCCGTGCGTGCCCGGGGTGAGCACGCTCAGCACGTCCGCGCGCCCGACGACGGCGGAGACGGGCAGGATGCCGCCGCCGAGCGCCTTGCCGAGCGTGGTCAGGTCGGCCCGCACCCCCACCAGGTCCTGCGCGAGCGTGGTGCCCGTGCGCCCGAGCCCCGACTGGATCTCGTCCAGCACGAGGAGCACGTCCGACGCCGTGCAGATCTCGCGCAGCCGCGGCAGGTAGTCCACCGGTGGGACGATCACGCCGGACTCGCCCTGGACCGGCTCGACGAGGACCGCCACCGTCGTCTCGTCGATCGCCCCGGCCACGGCGTCCGCGTCTGCGTACGGGACGATCCGGAAGCCGGGCGTGTACGGACCGAATCCGGCCCGCGTCTGCGGGTCCGAGCTCATCGAGACGATCGTGGTCGTCCGGCCGTGGAACGCGCCGTCGGCGACGACGATGGTCGCGGCGCCGTCGGGCACGCCCTTGACGTCGTAGCCCCACTTGCGTGCGGTCTTGATCGCGCTCTCCACCGCCTCGGCGCCGGTGTTCATCGGCAGCAGCATCTCGGTGCCCGTCAGATCGGTCACCGCCGACGCGAACGGTTCCAGGAGCTCGTGGTCGAACGCCCGTGACGTGAGCGTGAGCCGGTCGAGCTGCTCCTTCGCGGCCCCCACCAGGGCGGGGTGACGGTGGCCGAAGTTCAGCGCCGAGTACCCGGCGAGCATGTCGAGATAGCGCCGCCCGCCGACGTCGGTGACCCAGGCACCCTCGCCGGAGGCGAGGACGACGTCGAGCGGGTGGTAGTTCGGGGTGAGCAGCACTGGTCCCTCCGAGACGGCAGAATAGGAGACGAACCCCCACCTTCGGAGGCCTCGCATGAGCTCGTCCCGTGACCGTACCGCTCCGCTCGCCCTCGCCGTCGGGCTTGCGCTCACGCTCGCCGGCTGTGCCGCGGACGGGCCGATCGCCGACGTCCGGGAGTCGATCTCCGCGACGGTCGGCGACGCCCAGGACGTGGCCGACCAGGCCCGGCAGGCGCTGGACCAGGCGCGTCGGCGCGCCGTCGACGCCCGCCAGGCGATCGGCGACGCCCGCCAGGCGATCGAGGGCCTCGACCCCGCGACCCGGGCGACCCTCGAGGAGACCCTGGCCGCCGCGACCAGCGCGGTCGAGGAGGCTCAGGCCGCGGCGGCCGCCGGCGGCGGCGACGCCGTGGCCGAGGCCCGCTCGGCGCTCGAGCGGGCTCGCACCGCGATCGACGGCGCCAAGGTCGACGAGACGACGGCCGAGGCACTTCGCTCGCTCTCGGCTCGGATCGACGAGCTGGCGACGCAGCTGGCGGACCGGTAGCCCGCGACGGAGCCGGCGGACCGGTAGCCCGCGACTGCGGCGCCTGCACCCAGCGCCGGCCAGGCGGACGGCCCCTGGCCGGCAACGGTCCGCGCCGCGAGGCGATGACCGCCGTCGGGCCGGAGGCGGGGACCGCCCCGAGCGGACCCCGACGTTCGTGCGGGAGTCTCGGATGGCTGTGGGGTGCGTCTCACTCGGCGGGACCGCACTTCTCCTGCGCGGGACCGTGGACTACGGTCGGCCTCGACCCGCAATCGTGGGTCGGACCACCACTGGAGCCGAGAACGCGCATGCGCCACGACGTCGAGCACCGCACCGTCACCCTGCCTGTCCGGGCCGGGGCCACGGTCGTGTGTTGTCGCATGCGCTGTTGCCGCTGACCGCACCGGTCCTCGCGCGGGCGCACTGACGCCGCCTGCACCGCTCCCGCCCGGCGTACCAGCACCGTTCGGACGCCTCGGCACCCGGCCATGCCGGCCGCTGGGCACCGCCGTGTCCGGCACCATCCGGTCGAACCTTCGCACCGCCCGTCGATCCGCGACGCCGCCGTGCCCCGGTGCGTGACGGCCCGTCGCACCCCGGCGCGTGAGGGTCGGCCACGCCCCTCCCCACCCTCGCCGCATCACCTCACCCACTCCGTCACCGACGGAGAAGAAAGGCAGCACCGTGCCCACCACCCCCGAGGCAGCGCCCGAGTCGCGCCACCGCCTACGCCTGCCGTCCTTCAGCATGCAGATCCTCATCGGCCTCGCCGCCGGCGTGCTCCTGGGCTGGCTCGCCCTCGAGATCGGCCAGACGCCCGAGGGCGAGGACAACGGCCTCACCCTGGCTCTGAGCACGATCGGCTCGTCCTTCGTCAGCCTGCTCAAGGCCATCGTCCCGCCGCTGGTCTTCACCGCGATCGTCGCATCGATCGCGAACCTGCGAGGGGTGGCCAACGGGGCCCGCCTCGCCGGGCAGACGCTGATGTGGTTCGCCATCACCGCGCTCGTCGCCGTCGGCATCGGCATCGGCCTCGGCCTGGTGCTCCAGCCCGGCGTCAACTCCGGCGTCGACGCGGCAGCGGCCGTCACCCCCGGCCGCACCGGCTCCTGGCTCGACTTCCTCCAGGGCCTCATCCCGCAGAACTTCCTCGGCCTCGGTGCGTCGTCCCAGCTCCAGACCGGCGCGGACGGTGGCATCGCCGCCGTCGCCACCGGCGTGAGCTTCAACGTCCTGCAGATCATCGTGATCGCGCTCGCCGTCGGCATCGCTGCGCTACGGTCCGGCAGCAAGGCCGAGCCGTTCCTGAGCTTCAACCGCTCGCTGCTCGTCGTCATCCAGAAGGTGCTCTGGTGGATCATCCGCCTCGCACCGCTGGGCACCCTCGGCCTGGTCGGCCGCGCCATCGCCACCTACGGCTGGTCCTCGCTGACCAGCCTCGGCACGTTCGCGATCGCGATCTACATCGGCCTCGTCCTGGTGCTCTTCGTGGTCTACCCGGTGCTCCTCAAGGGGCACGGCCTGTCCGCGCTCAGCTACTTCAAGGGCGCGTGGCCCGCGATCGAGCTGGGGTTCGTGTCCCGCTCCTCGATCGGCACCATGCCCGTGACCGAGCGCGTGACCTACCGCAACCTCGGCGTGCCCCGCGGCTACGCCTCCTTCGCGGTGCCGCTGGGTGCGACCACCAAGATGGACGGTTGCGCCGCCGTCTACCCGGCCGTTGCCGCGATCTTCGTCGCCCAGTTCTTCGGCGTCGACCTGGGCATCACGGACTACCTGCTCATCGCATTCGTCTCCGTGGTCGGCTCGGCCGCGACCGCCGGCCTCACCGGTGCCACCGTCATGCTCACCCTGACCCTGTCCACGCTCGGGCTGCCGTTGGAGGGCGTCGGGCTGCTGCTGGCCATCGACCCGATCCTCGACATGGGCCGCACCGCCGTGAACGTCGCCGGTCAGGTGCTCGTTCCCGTCATCGTGGCCAAGCGTGAGGGCATCCTCGACGTGGCGAAGTACGCCTCGGCCAACGCGGAGGACCTCTTCGCTGACGAGTTCGCTGACGAGGCCGACGGGGACGCCGGCACGCCCGCCGTCGGCAGCGACACGTCCGCTGCTGACGCGTCGGGTTCCACCGGCACCACGGAGGGCGAGCTCGTCGCGAGCCGCTGACGATCGCCGACTCGGCGGGCCCGCACCCCGGTGCCGGCCCGCCGAGTACGTGCGGGCCCGTTGACGAGTACGTGCGGGCTCGCTGAGGAGTCCACCCGGATGCCTTCCCATGGCGGGGGCGGCGGGACCCACCTCATCGGCGGCCAAGGGGTCTTGGCGATTGTGTCACTCGGACCGCTCGGCCACTCGGACCGCTGTGTCACTCGGAGATGGGGGCAGCGGCTCGGACGATCGTGGCCGGGGGCCGCCGCCGCGGGCGGCTGTGTACGTTGGTCCCCAGGTGAGCGGCTCGCGCCTGTGTTCCACCGACCGGGTCGGCGCCACCGGCGTCACCGGCGGGTCGGGAGGAGAGTCCGTGGGCAGTTCAGGCTTCATGCCGGCGCCGGACCAGCGCCGTCGCCAGGGCTCCGCTCCCGGTGGCGGTTCCGACCCCGGTGAGGGCTCGGACCCCGGTGAGGGATCCAGCGGCCCGACCGGTGGCGGGCTCGAGCGCGGCACCCGCGAGTGGTGGCGCACCGCCGTCGTCTACCAGGTCTACCCGCGGTCCTTCGCCGACTCCGACGGCGACGGCGTCGGGGACCTGCGCGGCATCATCGGCAGGCTGGACTACCTGCACGGCCTCGGCGTCGACGTCATGTGGCTCTCGCCGATCTACCGGTCCCCGCAGGACGACAACGGCTACGACATCTCCGACTACGAGGACGTCGACCCCACTTTCGGCACGCTCGCCGACCTCGACGAGCTCATCACCGGCCTGCACGCCCGCGGGATGCGCCTGGTCATGGACCTCGTCGTCAACCACACCTCCGACGAGCACCCGTGGTTCACCGAGTCCCGCACCGACAAGTGCTCGCCCAAGCGCGACTGGTACTGGTGGCGGCCGCCGCGCCCGGGCCATATCGGTGGCGAGCCCGGTGCGGAGCCGACGAACTGGCACTCGTTCTTCTCCGGCTCCACCTGGGAGTGGGACGCGGCCTCGGGAGAGTACTACCTGCACCTCTTCTCCCGTAAGCAGCCGGACCTCAACTGGGAGAACCCCGAGGTGCGCCACGCCGTCTACGCGATGATGCGCCGCTGGGTGGCTCGCGGCGTGGACGGTTTCCGAATGGACGTCATCAACCTCATCTCCAAGGCGGTCGGCCCGGACGGGGACCTGCCCGACGGCGCCGCGACGGCGGGGACGACCCGGTTCGCGGACGGCTCGCCTTGCTACGCCAACGGGCCCCGGCTCGAGGAGTACCTCGCCGAGATGCACCGTGAGGTGCTCGCCGCCGGTACCCGGGAGGGGGAACCGCTCCTGACCGTCGGCGAGATGCCCGGCGTCACGCTCGGGCTCGCGCGGTCCGTCACGGACCCGGCGCACCATCAGCTCGACATGGTCTTCACGTTCGAGCACGTGGGCATCGACCACGGTCCGTCCGGCAAGTGGCAGCTCCGGCCCCTGCACCTGCCGGACCTCAAGGCCAATCTCGCCGCGTGGCAGGACGGGCTCGCCGACGCCGGGTGGAACTCCCTCTACTGGAACAACCACGACCAGCCGCGCATCGTCTCGCGCTGGGGCGACGACTCCACCGAGCACCGGGTCGCCTCCGCGAAGACGCTCGGCACCGTCCTGCACATGCTGCGCGGCACCCCGTACGTCTACCAGGGTGAAGAGCTCGGCATGACCAACGTCGGATGGGCCGACATCGCCGGCTACCGGGACATCGAGACGCTCAACTTCTACCAGGAGTCGGTCTCCGGCGGCGCGAGCGACGGCGAGGTCATGGCCGGCATCGGGCCGGTGAGCCGGGACAACGCCCGCACGCCCATGCAGTGGGACGCCTCCGAGCATGCCGGGTTCACGACCGGGACCCCCTGGCTGTCGCTCAATCCGGCGTACCGGGAGATCAACGCCGTCGCCGCCGTCGCCGATCCGGACTCGGTGTTCCACCACTACCGCCGCCTCGTCGGGCTGCGGCACACCCTCGACGTGGTGGTCGAGGGGAGGTTCGCGCTGCTCGCGCCGCAGCACGAGCAGGTCTTCGCCTACACGCGCACCACGGAGCGGCAGACGCTGCTGGTCGTGGCGAACCTGTCCAACGAGCCGGCCCGGGTGAGCCTGCCCGGCACGGGAGCGGCGCTCGCCGGACGGGTGCTGCTCGCGACGCACGCCGCGGACCCGGGACCGGACGCCGTCGCCGGCGCGGCCGCCGATGACGGCGAACTGCTGGTCCTGGCGCCGTGGGAGTCACGCGTCTATCTCGCATAGCCGCCGGGACCACGGGCCCGCGCCCCTGCAGGCGCGTTTCGAGGTGGTCGACGGCGTCATCTACCCTGGGTAGCGGTCCCCGCCCTCGTAGCTCAGGGGATAGAGCACCGCTCTCCTAAAGCGGGTGTCGGCAGTTCGAATCTGCCCGAGGGCACCATCGGCGCCGCGGGCCGGCGGTGACCCGCAGGGCGGGTCGCCGGCGCCGGGAGCGGGAGCCGTCGCCACCGTCGATCAACGGACCATATCGGGCGATCCGGACCCGTGATGCCCATCACATCCCGGGCGACGGGTGGGGCCGGTCGAGGCGGGTCTTGCTCCGGATGGCTCGCCGCCGGAGCTCGCCGGCCGGGTCCACCTCGTTGACCTGCACGGATACGAGCCGGCGACATGACGATGAACCGGAGACGGACGGCTGCGAAGTCACTCGCCACGCTGTCGGAGGCGCTTGCGTCAGCGGACCGGGACCGACATGATTACCCCGAGACGGGACGCGGCGCCTGCCCCCCCTGCGCGCCGCGCCCCGTCATCACGAGTGGTCCGCAACGCAACGGCGCGGGATCCGACGGGCGCTCCACCTGCCCCGGATGTGCCGCGACCGGCTTCGGTGCCGCGACCGGTGTGTCGTGTGACGCGTTCGCCGAGATCGACCACGGCGCGGCGGCTGCGTCCACGCCGCACCTCTGCCTACCTTGGTGGAATGACCCCTCCTGGCTTCTTCTCCCGCGGCGGGGTGGCCCGCCGTCGGAACGTCCCGGCCGACCAGGACCGCCCCGGCAGGCCCGGTCCCGCCGGCTCCTCCTCGAGCGAACCCGAGCGAGCCGCGAGCGAGTCCCGGGAGACTCGAGCGAGCGTTCCCGCGTCACGAGCAGCGGTCGTCACCGAGGCGACAGCCAAGTGGCGTGCGGCCCTGGTCGACCTGGGTGGGTCCAGCACGCTGACGGACATGAACCTGCTGGGCGAGGCGACCATCGACCTCACCGCCGCGCACCCCTCCGGCATCGCCCAGCTCTACGCCGGCCGGACCACGCGGCTGAGCAACCTGGTGCGCGAGGGCAGCGCGCAGCTCGCCGCCCGTCGTGGCGCCCGCACCGTCCGCGCCCGCGCCGACGAGCTCGCCCAGCGGTACGGCCTCGCACCGACGTACCTGGCCATCGGGGTCGCGACGTGGACGGCGCTGCCCGAGCTGGGGGAGCGCGCGCACGACGACGCGCACATGGACATCGAGGCCTCCACCGACCCGGGCACCGCGCACCCGGACCGCAGCGGCTCTGCGGCCACCCCCGGGTCCGCGCCGGGTTCGACTCCGGGTGCCACGCCGTCGCGCGACGCGGCGGCCACGTCCGGTGTTCCAGCCGCGTCGCGCGATCACCCGGCCGGCGAGGCGCTCGCCCGCGTCTCCGCGGAAACGCCGGCCTCCACCCACCCACGCGTCTCCGCGGAAACGCCCGAACCGGCCCAGCCCGACGACCCCGCGGAAACGCCAGGGCTCTCCGCGTCGGACGTCTCCGCGGAAACGCCGGTCCCCCCGACCGGACCCTCGCCCGACGACGCGCCGCCGGCGCCCGTGCGCACCGTGCGCGCCCCGGTCCTGCTGCGCTCCCTGCGCCTGACCGCGCACGCCGGCCCGGAGTCCGACTTCGACCTCGACCTCGAGGCCGCGATCGAGGTCAACCCGGTGCTGGCCCGGGCGCTGCGCGAGGCGGGCGTGCGCGTCGACCTCGCCACGCTCGCCCGCTCCTGCTTCACCGAGCACGGCTTCACGGCGAGGGAGGCCCTGGCCACCCTCGCCACGCTCGGGCGCGAGCACCTCGCCGGTTTCGAGCTCGGCGAGCAGATCGTCGTGGGCTCGTTCGTCCACCCCGGGCAGGTGCTCGTCGAGGACCTCGACGCCCTCGCCCCCCACCTGGCCGCCTCCGACGTCGTCGCCGCGCTGGCGGGCGACGCCGGTGCCCGGGCCACGCTGGACAGCCCCCTCCCCGAGCGGGTCGCGACCGACCGGGCGCCCGAGGTCGAACGAGGCGCCGGTGACCTCGACGTCGACCAACAGCACGCCGTCGACGTCGTCGCCTCCGGCCGCCACGTCTTCCTCGACGCCCCGCCCGGCTCCGACGTCCCCGGTACGCTCGCCGCCGTCGTCGCCGACGCCGCCGCCTCCGGCCGCAGCGTCCTCTACGTGCCCGGCACCCGCCGCACCGGCAAGGCCCTGCGGTCGCGCCTCGACGAGCTCGGCCTCGACGAGCTGACGCTGGACCTGTCCACCGAGGCCCGCTGGCGCACCGCCGCGGCCGAGCGGCTGCGCACCGGGCTCAGCCCCGCTCCCGTGACGGTCGACGACGCCACCCTCGCGACCGTGCGGGCCGAGCTCACCGACGTCCACCACCGCCTGCGCGACTACGTCGCCGGGCTGCACGCCGCCCACGACCCCTGGCGCGTCTCCGCCTACGACGCCCTCCAGGCACTCGCCCGGCTGACGTCCGCCCGGCCCGGGCCGCGTACCCGCGTGCGGCTGGGTGTCGACGTGCTGGACCGGCTCGACGCCGCCGGCCGCGACACCGTGCGCGAGCGGCTCTCCCGGGCCGCCGCGCTCGGGGCGTTCACCCTGCGGCCCGTCGACACCCCCTGGTACGGCGCCGACCTCACGACGGCGCCCGCCGCGTCCGAGGCGCTCGAACGCACCCAGCGCCTCGGCGAGCTGGGCCTGCCCGCGCTGATGGACCAGGCGGAGCAGGTGGCCACGCAGACGGGCCTCGTGCCGGCCACCACGCTCGCCGGCTGGCGCGAACAGCTGGACATGCTCGACGGCGTCGCCGAGGCCCTCGACGTCTTCGTCCCGCAGATCTTCGAACGCTCCGCGGCCGACATGGTGGTGGCCACCGCCACCCGTGCCTGGCGCCGGGAGCAAGGCGTGTCGATGCGGGGCCGCGTGCGCCGGCGCCTGCGCAAGCAGGCCCGCGACCTGCAGCGTCCCGGCCGCCCCGTGGCCGACGTGCACGCCGAGCTGGTCCGGGTGCAGGAGCAGCGGGAGATCTGGCGGCGCTACAACCCCGGCGGCGGCTGGCCACGCCTGCCCAACGGGCTCGCCGAGATCCGCGCCGCCGAGCGTGCGGTGCGCGCCGACGTCGAGGCCCTCCAGGCCGTCATCGGCTCCGGGGTCGGGAAGGAGGACCTCTTCGACCTCCCGCTCGGCGACCTCACCGAGCGGTTGAAGGAGCTGGGGCTCGACGCCCCCGCGCTGCGGCTGCTGCCCGAGCGCACCGCGCTCCTCGCCGAGCTCCGGGGCGCCGGCCTCGGTGCGCTGGTGGACGACCTGACCGAGCGGCGCGTGCCGGGGCCGCTCGTCGAGTCCGAGTTCGACCTGGCGTGGTGGAGCTCCGTGCTTGAGCAGATCCTGCGCACCGACCCGGCACTGGCCGGGTACGACGGGCCCGCCCTGACCGCGCTCGCCGAGCGGTTCCGCGAGCTCGACGCCGCGCACGTCGCCGGCCTCGCCGGGCCGGTGCGCCGCGCCGTCGCCGAGCACGTCGTCACGGCCGTGCGCGACCACCGCGACGCCGCGGGCCGGCTCTTCACCGCGCTCGACGGCGGCGGGCCCGGCCTGCGCGAGACCGTCGCCGCCTACCCGGAGCTCGTCCCGATCGTGCGGCCGGTCTGGCTGGTCGCGCCCATGCTCGTGCCGCAGCTGCTCCCGGAGTCACCGACGGTCGACCTGCTCGTCCTCGACGGCGTGCAGCACCTGCCCGTCGAGCAGGCGGTGGCCGTGCTTGCCCGCGCCCGCCAGGTGGTGCTCGTGGGCGACTCCCGCCGCGGCGGCGAGGGCCTGGTCCCCGCCCTCGCGCCGTTGCTGCCGTCCGTCACCCTGCCCACAGGCCGCGCCGAGCGCGACGAGGGCATCGCCGCCTTCCTGGCCGAGCACGGCTACGGCGGCGTCATCCGCTCCGTCCCCGCCCCGCCGTCGCCCTCGCGCATGCGCCTCGACCTCGTCGACGGTGTCGGCATGCCCGATCCCGGCACGGGCGCGATCGAGAGCGTGCAGGCCGAGGTGGACCGCGTCTGCGAGGTGGTCACCGCGCACGCGAGCGCCGCGCCGGAGGAGTCCCTGGCCGTGGTCGCCCTCAACGCCCGTCATGCGGACCGGGTGCGTGAGGCGGTGCGCTCCGCCGTCGCGGGCCGGCCGGAGCTCGCGGACTTCTTCCGCCCCGACCGGGTGGACCCGTTCACGGTGGTGGAGGTCGACGCCGCCGCGGGGCTGCGGCGCGACGTCGTCGTCCTGTCCGTGGGCTACGGCAAGACCCCGCACGGGCGGGTCCTGCACCGCTTTGGCGCGCTCGACGGCCCGGACGGGCTCGCGTGCGTCGTCGATGCGCTCGACGCCGTGCGCCACCAGCTGGTGATCGTGAGCTGTATCGGGCCGGGGGAGATCGACAGCGCGCGGTTGCGCCGCCCGGGGCCACAGCTCCTGGCCGCACTCATCGACCAGGCCGCGGTCGGCACCCCGAGTGGCGAGACCCCGACCGGCGCCCCGATGGAGAGCCCGGACCAGTTGCTGGTCGACCTGGCCGAGCGGGTCTGGCGCCTCGGCCTGACGGTGGTGCCCCGGTACGGGCTCGAGGGCGGGGTACGGATCCCGCTGGGGATCGGCCACCCCGACCTGCCCGAGGAGCTGGTGGTCGCCGTCCTGACCGACGACGAGGAGTACGTCGCCGAGCCGAGCCTGCGCCGCCGCGACCGGCACTGGGTGCAGCGGCTCACGGCGCGCGGTTGGCGTGTCCACATGGCCTTCTCGACCGCGGTGTTCATGGACCCGCAGGCGGAGGCCGAGGCGATCCGCGCCGAGGTGATGGAGGTGGTGCGGGAACGGCAGGTGGCGTCGGCGGCCGCGGACGCCGTGGCGACCACCGCCGTGGCGACCACTGATCCTGCGGGCACCGTGGCGGACGTCGGTGCCGGGACCGGGGGCACCGGCCTCACCACCGGTGACCGCGACGACGTCGGCGCCGCCGGTCGTGAGAGCGCCGGTGGTGCGGACGCTGACGGCGCGAGCTCCGGCGTCGGAAGCGCCGGTGGTGCGGGGGGTGATGCGGAGAGCGGCGATGAGCGCGCGGACACCGAGCCGGTTCCCGTGCGGGCGCGTGGCCCCCGGCCACCGGCCGTGACCGGGCTCCCGCTCGCCGCGTACTCCGACGACCAGCTCGACGACCTGCTCGCCTGGATCGTCTCGGACGGGGCCGACCGCAGCGACGACCAGCTCGTCGAGGCGCTGCGCACGGAGCTGGCCCTGACCCGG
This sequence comes from Georgenia sp., assembly GCF_054605595.1. NCBI lineage: Bacteria > Bacillati > Actinomycetota > Actinomycetes > Allobogoriellales > Allobogoriellaceae > Georgenia > Georgenia sp. The sequence goes on from NZ_JBTSDU010000040.1 coordinate 13,139, forward strand.
CGCGGCGCCCAGGTGGACGCCGTGCTCGGGCATGTCGTCCGGCGGCGAGCCCGATGAGCCCGGCCGACCCCGAGGAGGGCCCGGCCGATCCGGCGGGTGGCGCGGCGGGCCTCGGCGGCCCGGACGCGGCTCCGGGCGGGGGCGGCCGGAAGCGCCACCACCGGGTCGTCGCGCTGTCCGCCGCCGACCGTCGGCGGCTGGCGGCCGGTGAGCTCACCGACCCCGTCGAGGCGCTGCATGCCGGGGACGCGGGACCCGTGCGGCCCTCGGCGGAGCCTCAGCAGGGTGAGGGCGCGAACGACGCCCGCCTGCGGCGGGACGTCCCGCCGCACTGGGGCAAGGACTGACGCGCACGCTCCCCGGGCGGGCACACCGAGGTGCGGTGCGCCCAGGCAGCGTGCGGCGCTGTCGTGGTGCCGCCGGTCGGCGGACGGGGGTCAGCGCGCGGTGCTCCCCTGCGCCAGGAGGTCACGGATCTCGGTCAGGATGCGGACGTCGTCGGCGGGTGCCTCGGGCTCGGTCTCCTCGGCCTTGCGGCGCTGGGCGAGCTTGTTCATCGGCAGCACCACGATGGAGTACAGCGCGGCGGCGACGATGAGGAAGTTCACCAGTGCGGTCACGATGGAGAACGGCAGCACCTCGGCGGTGCCTTCGCCGCTGCCGAGCGTCCATACCCATACCCGGTCGAAGTCCGGCCGGCCGAAGAGCCCGCCGATGAGCGGGTTGAGAACCTTCTCCACGACGGCGGAGATGACCTGGGTGAACGCGGCACCGATGACGACACCGACCGCGAGGTCGATGGCGTTGCCGCGGGAGATGAATTCCTTGAAGCCCTGGAGCATCGTCGATTCCTGCAGGTCGTGGGGGCCTGCGGCCCCGGGTCCGGTGGCTCCCCCCAGGCATCACGGTCCTTCCAAGACCGCACGCAGCGGTGCCCAGGCACTGGAGCCGAGGAGAACTGTAGCGACCGCCTCCGACGCGGCGACATAGACGAAGGTCACCGCCGTGCCCGAGCCCAGGAATGACGCCTCGGCCGCGGCGTCCTCCACGGCCAGGACGACGACGCCGCGCGCCACCACCTCGGCACCGCCCGGCGAGCCGGAACCGTCCGTCGTCGTCGCCACGAAGGTGACGCGCAGCCCGGGTCGCGCGAGTCGCGCGGACGCGGGGTCCGCCACGGGCACGGGGACCACCACCGTCCCGGGCGGGGTGCCCGCGGCCAGCCCGGGCCCGGCGAGCATCGTCGGGAGCAGCGCGGCGCCGGCGGGCATGGCCACGGCCAGCGGAAGTCCGACCGCCTCGGCCGGGTCGCGCAGCGCGTCGGGGTGGGCGGCCTCGGCGGGCATGGTGCGCAACCGGACGTCGGCGGCGGTGAGCACGGACCCGACCGGGAGGTCCGATGCGAGCGTGAGGACTGGTTCGCCGCGTGGCGCAGGCGGACGCACCGCCGTGAGGGTGAGGAAGGCGGCCAGCCCGAGGCAGAGCGCGGCGATCAGATGACGGCGCCGCCAGAGCAGCCGACGGGCACGGACCTGGCGCGAGCGGGACGGTGGGGTGGGGGCGCGCATGGCCCCGACGGTAGGAAGAACGCGGGCCTGCCCGCACGCGCCCGACCGGCGCCTGTGGACGGACGGGCACGAACGTGGCCTGAGCGCTCGTCGGCGCGCCGGGGCGTCACCTGGCGGAGCGGCGGGCCGGGACGGCTGAGGGGCCCCTCAGCCGGCGGTGGAGTCCCCTCAGCCGGCGGTGGCCTTGGCGCTGGATCTGCTCGAGGAGGACGACGTGGAGGACGAGCTCGTCGAGCCGGCGGACGTCCTCGAACCGGAGGACGTGCTCGAACCGGCGGATGCGCCTGCGGCGGGGGCGGACTCCTTCGGCGCGGCGAGCGCCGTCGACGTCGCGCTGGGGCGTGAGTCGGTGCGGTAGAAGCCCGAGCCCTTGAACACCACGCCAACGGGGGAGAACAGCTTGCGCAGCGCACCACCGCACTCGGGGCAGACGGTGAGGGCATCGTCGGAGAAGGACTGCTTGGCGTCGAACTCGTCGCTGCAGACGGTGCACCGATAGGCGTAGGTAGGCACTGCGAAACCTCCAGGAGCTCAGGACGGGGGCTGGCACTCCCGCGATCCGAGTGCCAATCGTACTGCGTGACAACGCCACCGGGCCCGTGATCCTTCCCGTCGGCCTCCTGCCGGTTCCTCACCTGCCCGGTTACGCTCACGTCGTGCATGGAATGTCGGTGTCGCGCAAGGTCCTGCTCGTCGTCGCCGGGCTGCTGGCCGTCGCCCTGGTCGTCACGGCGGGCCTCGTCGTCGCGCTCGTGCGACGCCCGCTCCCGGACTACGAGGGCGAGCAGACGCTCGAGATCCTCGACGGCGAGGTCGAGATCGTGCGCGACGCGCAGGGGGTCCCGCGCATCTACGCCACCACCGACGAGGACCTCATGCGCGGCCAGGGCTACGTCCACGCCCAGGACCGGTTCTTCGAGATGGACTACCGCCGCCACGTCACGGCCGGGCGGCTCTCGAAGCTGGTGGGCGCGAACGAGGCCGCGCTCGCCGCCGACCAGGTGGTCCGCACGCTCGGCTGGCGCCGCGCCGCGGAGCAGGAGTGGGACCTCCTCGAGCCCGAGACGCGCACGCTGTACGAGGCGTACGCCGACGGCGTCAACGCCTACCTCGAGGGGCGTGAGGCCTCCCGGTTGGGTATCGAGTACACCGTGCTCGGCATGACGACCACGCTGGACAGCATCGAACCCTGGACCCCGATCGACTCCCTGGCCTGGGGCAAGGCGATGGCGTGGGACCTCGCGGGGAACTACGACGCCGAGCTCGGGCGGGCCGCCGCGCTACGCCCGCTCGCCGGCGACGTCGCCCGCGTCGAACAGCTCTATCCCGACTACCCCTACGACACCGCGGCGCCGATCGTCGCACCGCCCCAGGAGGTGCCGTCGCCCATCGACGGGCCTGCACCCGGCGCCGCGCCGCCGACCGCAGGGGCTGCGCTGCCCACCGCGGGGGCCGCGCTGCCCACCGGCGCCGCACCCGATACTGCGCCGTCGGGTGCGGAAGCCCCCGATCCCGCCGAGCGTGAGGTGCTGCGGGCGCGGGGCGCGGCCGCGGCCGCGGTCAGCGCCGTCCCGACCCTCCTCGGCACCGGGGACGGCATCGGCTCGAACTCCTTCGTCGTCGCCGGCGAGCACACGAGCACGGGCGGTCCGCTGCTCGCCAACGACCCCCACCTCTCCCTCGGCGTGCCGAGCGTGTGGCACCAGAGCGGGCTGCACTGCGTCGAAACGGGCCCCGAGTGCACCTTCGACGTCTCCGGCTTCGGGTTCGCCGGCGCGCCCGGCATCGTCATCGGCCAGAACGCGGACCTGGCCTGGGGACTGACCAACCTCGGCGCGGACGTCATGGACCTCACCCTCGAGCGGGTCTACGACGACGCCACCTACCTGCGGGGCGGCGAGCGAGTCCCCCTCGTCCAGCGCCGGGAGACCATCGCGGTCGACGGCGAGGACCCGGTCGTCATCACCGTCGCCAGCACCGTCCACGGTCCGATCATCTCCACGGTCCTGCCCGACTCGGCCGCCGCAGGCAGCACACCCGTCCCCGACGGCTCACCGTCGGCGGGCTTCTCGGGCTACGCCGTCGCGCTGCAGTGGACCGCGCTCACCCCCGGGCGCGTGGCCGACGCCGTGTTCGCCCTCGACCGCGCCGCCACGGCGCAGGACGTCGCTGCTGCGGCCGCGCTCTTCGAGGCCCCGGCCCAGAACATCGTCTTCGCCACCACGGACGGTGATATCGGCTACCAGGCCACGGGGCGCATCCCGGTGCGCGCCGCAGTGCCGGGCGCCCCGGTGCCCGCCGACGGCTCCTGGCCACGGCCCGGCTGGGACGAGCGCTACGACTGGCAGGGCTTCGTCGACCCGGCGCAGATGCCCGCGGTGCTCAACCCCGCCGACGGCTTCGTCGTGGCGGCCAACCAGGCGGCGAACCCCGCCGGGGAGGGCCCCTTCATCACCTCCGACTGGGATGCCGGCTACCGCGCCGCCCGCCTCCGGGCACTGGTGCAGCAGCAGATCGGCACCGGCGAGAAGTTCGATGTCGCTGCCATGAACGACCTCATGCTCGACGACGCTAGCCCGTTCGGCCGCGCCGTCGTGCCCGCGCTGCTCCAGGTCGACGTCGACGACGACTTCGTGGCCCAGGCCGTCGACCTCCTGCGCACCTGGTCCGCCGAGGGGTTCCCCACCGCCGTCGACTCGCCCGGGGCGGCGTACTTCAACGCCGTGTGGGCCACCATGCTCGACCTCACCTTCGCGGACGACCTGCCCGCCGGAGAGGCGCCCGACGGCGGTGGCCGCTGGCTGCAGGTCGTCACCACGCTCCTGGAGGACCCGCAGAACCCGTGGTGGGACGACCGCACCACGATCAACGTCGTGGAGGGTCGTGACGAGATCATTCGCCAGTCGCTCGTCTCCGCCCGCCAGCAGCTCACGAACGTCCTGGGCAAGGACCCGCAGGACTGGGAGTGGGGCCGCCTCCACCAGGTCCGCCTCGAGCACCCCGTCCTCGGCGGCCCGACCGTTCCGGCGCCCGTGCGCCGCCTCGTCAACCCCGACCCGGTCGAGGCACCCGGTGGCGGTTCGGTGGTCGACGCGCTGGCCTACGACGCCGCGGCCGAGGACGCCCGGGGGCGGCCCGACTACACCGTGACCGCGGGGCCGAGCATGCGCATGGTTGTCGACCTCGCCGACCGGGACGCCTCCACCTGGGTGGTCGGCACCGGCGTCTCCGGGCACCCGGCTTCCGGGTACTACTCGGACCAGCTCGCGGCCTGGGCTGTGGGGGAGACCTACCCGTGGCCCGCCGACCGGGCCGCCGTGACGGCGGCCGCGCAGGTCACGCTCGTGCTGCGCCCACCCGAGTAGCTCGTGGTGGGCCCGCCCGAGCAGTTCGCGGCGGGCCCGCCCGCGGCGCGTCGGCCCGAGACGCGTCGGTCCGCGGCGCGCCCGCCCCGAGACGCGCCCGCCCCGAGATGCGCCGGTCGGCGTGCTGCTGCCCGTGCCGGGCGGGTGTCTACGGTGTCTGCTCGGCGAGCGCCTCGGCCTGGAACGCCGAGCCCTCCAGCAGGAACCAGTGCTCCGGCGTGATGACGGCGGAGACGGGGACGTCGTGGGCGTCGACCGGCAGGAGCCGGTCGGACACCAGCTCCTCGTCGAAGACCATCCCGAACGTGGGGGTCCCCGGCCGGGTGAGTGCCAGGACACGGTCGTACCAGCCGCCGCCCTGACCGAGCCGGATGCCGGTGACATCGATCGCCAACGCGGGCGCCACGACGACGTCGGCCTCGGCCACCACCTCCGCGGGCAGCACGTCGCCGGAGGGTTCGGGTGGCCGCCCCGGCGCCCGCACCTCGAGGTCCTCCCTCGTGGTGTACTCGGCCCACGTACGCGCCAGGCCAGGCCCCAGCACCGGCAGCAGCACCCGCACCCCACGCGCGTGCATCGCCTCCAGCAGTTCCAGCGTGCCCGGCTCGCCCGCCCGCGAGACGTACGCCGCCACGCACCGGGCGTTCCCGATGGCCTCGAGCCCGTGGCGCGCGAACGCGGCGGCGGCCTCCCGGAGCTCACGCCCGGAACGGTTCGCTCGAGCCTCGCGTACCACCCCCCGCAGGATCTGCTTGGCGTCCTCGACCTCGACGCCGTCGGTCCGGGGGAGGGAGAGACGCGCTTGGTGCATGGACCCAGTCTCGCAGGCGGAGGGCGTCGGCGTCCCCCAGGTTGTGGAATCACTCCTGCGGCCACCCCGTCCTGCCCGTGCCGGCCGCTCCCCGTACGACGTGAGCCGCACGGCCCACCCGGATAGTCTCGGTGCCATGACAGCCTCGACGCCTGCCCAGCCGGTGGCCCCCGTCCGCAAGGCCGTGGTGCCGGTCGCCGGACTCGGCACCCGCTTCATCCCCGCCACCAAGGCCGTCCCGAAGGAGATGCTGCCGGTGGTGGACAAGCCGGCCATCCAGTACGTGGTCGAGGAGATCGCCGCCGCCGGCATCCCCGACGTCCTCATGGTCACCGGTCGCGGCAAGGAGGCCATCGAGAACCATTTCGACGCCGCCCCCGAGCTCGAGGCCAAGCTCGAGGCCAAGGGCGACGCCGCCGGCCTCGCCGCCGTCCGCGCCGCCAACGGTCTCGCCCACCTGCACTTCGTCCGCCAGGGCGAGCCGAAGGGCCTCGGCCACGCGGTGCTGCAGGGCAAGGACCACGTCGGCGACGAGCCGTTCGCCGTCCTCCTCGGCGACGACCTCATCGACGCGCGCGACACGCTCCTGAAGGACATGATCGCGGTGCGCGAGCGCCTCGGTGGGTCCGTGATCGCCCTCCTCGAGGTCGACCCCGCGCAGATCAACCTCTACGGCAGCGCCGCCGTCGAGCCCACCGGTGTCGGAGCCGTGGGCGCGCTCGCGGCCGAGGACGTCGTCCGCGTCACCGAGCTCGTGGAGAAGCCCGCCGTCGAGGAGGCTCCTTCCAACCTCGCCGTGATCGGCCGCTACGTGCTCGACCCGGCCGTGTTCGCGGTGCTCGAGGAGACCGGCCCGGGCCGCGGCGGCGAGATCCAGCTGACCGACGCCCTGCAGACCCTGGCCCGGATGGACCCGGCCGAGGGTGGCGGCGTCTACGGCGTCGTCTTCCGCGGCCGCCGGTACGACACCGGCGACAAGCTCGACTACCTCAAGGCCGTGGTCCGCCTGGCCGCCGACCGTGCGGACCTCGGCCCCGAGTTCACCACCTGGCTCGACGGCTACGTCGCGGGCCGGCACGTCGAGCTGCGGTCCGACGCCGCCGCGGACGCCACCCCGAGCCGTCCCGGCGACCGGTGAGAACCGTCCAGGAGCACCTGGCCTCCTGCCTCGCGGCGGTCGGACCGCTGCCACCGCTGGAGGTCGTGCTGCCCGACGCCGTCGGATGCGTCCTCGCGGAGGACGTGACCGCGCCCGGTGACCTGCCCGTGGCGGACCTCGCCGCCACGGACGGCTACGCCGTGCGCTCCATCGACGTCGCACAGGCGCGCCCGCAGGAGCCGGTGAAGCTCCGCGTGACCGACGAGCTGCGGGCCGGTCAGGTCGACCGGCTCCGACTGGTGCCCGGGGCCGCCGTCCGGATCGCGTCGGGCGCCCCCGTCCCGGCGGACGCCGACGCCGTCGTCCCGGTCGAGCAGACCGACTTCGGCTCCGCCGAGGTCGAGGTGCGCACGGCTGTCGCCGTCGGGGAGAACGTGCGCAGGCGGGCCGAGGACCTGCGCGAGGGTGAGATCGTCCTCGCCGCGGGTGAGCGAGTGGGCGCCCGGCAGGTCGCGCTCCTCGCGGCCGCCGGCCGGGGGCGCGTGATGGTCCACCCGGCCCCCCGCGTCGTCATCGTCTCCGTCGGGGACGAGCTCGTCGAGCCGGGCCGGCCCATCCGCCCCGGCGAGGTCTTCGACGCCAACGGGCACGCGCTGGCCACGGCCGTGCAGGACGCCGGCGGCAAGACGTTCCGCGTGGCCGCCGTGCCGGACGAGCGCCGCCGGCTGCGGGAGACGCTCGAGGACCAGCTCGTGCGGGCGGACCTCATCGTCACCACCGGCGGCCTGAGCTACAGCGCCAACGACACCGTCAAGGAGGTGCTCGGGCCGATCGGGACGGTGCGGTTCGACAACGTCGCGATCTGGCCCGGGCGCCAGTTCGGCGTCGGGCACATCGGCCCGGAGGGGGAGGGCACCCCGATCTTCGCCCTGCCGGGGGACCCCGTGGCGGTGCAGGTGGCGTTCGAGACGTTCGTACGCCCCGCGCTGCGGGCCATGGCCGGGTACGCCGAGCTCTACCGCCCGTCCGTGCCGGCGGCCGTCACGTCCGGGTGGTACTCCCCGGCCGGGCGCCGCGAGTTCGTCCGGGTGCAGGTGATCGGCTCGCCCGAGCACGGCTACCAGGCCGAGCTCACCGGCCCGCCCGCGTCGCTGCTGCTGTCGGCGCTGGCCCGTTCCAACGCCTTCGCCGTCGTGCCGGAGGATGTCACCGACGTCCGTGCCGGCGACCGGCTGCACTGCCTCCTCCTCGACCCGTGAGCGCCGCGACGCGACGGGTGAGCGCTGCCCCCCGATCGGTGAGTCGCGGTCCTGGCCCGGGGCCGGCGCCGTGAGGAACGAGTGGGCCGTGCGCTGGCCCGTGACGCTGTCCGACGGGGCGGTGGTGCTGCGGCCGCTGCGCCGTCGCGACCGGCGCGAGTGGGAGGAGGTGCGCGGGGACAACGCCGCCTGGCTCCAGCGATGGGAGGCGACCTCGCCGTCCGGGGCGCCGCCGTCGACGTTCCTCGCCTACGTACGCGCACTGAACGCCGCAGCCCGCGAGGGGACGTCGCTGCCGTGGGTCATCGAGCTCGGCGGCGAGCTGGTCGGCCAGGTCACTGTCTCCTCGATCACCCGGGGCTCCTTCGCCTCGGCCACGATCGGGTACTGGGTGAGCGCCCACGTCGCCGGGCGCGGCATCATGCCCACGGCCGTCGCGATGGCGGCGGACTTCTGCTGGTTCGAGTACGGGCTGCACCGGATCGAGATCAACATCCGCCCCGAGAACGCCCCCTCGCTGCGGGTGGTGGAGAAGCTGGGATTCCGGGACGAGGGCGTGCGGCGGCGCTACCTGCACATCGAGGGCGACTGGCGCGACCACCGCTCCTTCGCGCTGACCGCCGAGGAGGTCCCCGGGGGGCTGGTCCGCCGGTGGCGAGGGGCCGGCGGCGGGGTGCGCTGAGCGGCGTACGCCGCTCCCGACGCCGGCCGACGGCCGTGGCGGCTCGACACGCCGCCCCGGCTCACCGGGTCTACGCGGCCGCGCACCTACTTTTAGGGTGTGGGGGTTCAGGGATACGTCGTCATCGCGCTCTCCCTGATCCTCCTGGGCTACCTGCTCCCGCACCTGGTGCGCAGCCGGCAGATCCAGCTCGACTCGAGGGTGGGGGACCGCTTCTCGGCGGACCTGCGGATCCTGGCCACGGCCGGGGACGCGGGCGCCGGAATGTCGTCCGCCACCGACGGCGCCACCCGCGGTGGGTGCGCCACCCGTCCCGCCTACCTGCACGATCCGCACCGACGACCGGAGGCTCCTGCCGTGAACAGGCCGCAGACCCGGGGCCAGGCCGCCCCCCAGGAGGCTCGCGCCCTGGCCGCCGCCCGGGCAGCCCGGGCCGCACGTGTGGCCCGGCGTGCCGCCGCGACGCGGCGCCGGCTCATCCTGACCGCCGTGCTCCTCGTGCTCACCGCCGCAGGCTGGGTGGGCGCGGCGCTCGCGCTGACGCCTTGGACGCTCGCGTCGATCCCGACGCTCCTGCTCGGCACCGTCCTGGTGCTGGGCCGCCGGACCGCAGTCAAGGCCCGCGCGAACGACAAGCGCGACCGCGCCCAGATCGCCCGCCTCGAGGCCCGGGTGAGGACCGTCGCGGGGAGGAGCGTCCGCGCCACCGGGACGGTCCGGCCGGCCGTGTCGGCCCGCCCGGCCGTGTCGGCCCGCCCGGCCGTGTCGGCCCACCCGGCCGCTGCTGCTGCCGCCACGGCGCACACCGCCACCGTGCCCGCAGCCAGCGCGCCTGCCGCATCGGCGACCGTCAGCTCCTCGCCGGCAACCGCCTCCGGCGAGGACGACGTCGGAGCGCCCGCCGCAGCCACAACCGTCGCCGTGGCGCGGGCAGCCGTCTCCGGCGGGGACGACGTCGAGGCCCCCGCCGCACCGCCGGTCGAGGTCGATGGGGCGGCCACGGCCACGCCCCCCGGCATCACTGACTCTCCGGTCGACGACCGCGCGGGCGAGCTGAGCGCGGGGTGGACCCCTGTGCCGGTCCCGGCGCCGTCGTACACGCTGAAGCCCTCGGCGCCCCGGCGGGACGTGCCCGCCTACGCGGACGCGGAGGTGGCGCCCAGCGCCGTCGTCCCGCAGCGCCCGACGGCGCCCTCGCCGGCGGCTGCGGCCGTCTCCCTGGGTGAACCGATGGCTCCCGCGCTCGACCTCGACCGTGTCCTCGCGCGGCGTCGTGCCGCGGGGGAGTGACGAAGGCAACGCCTCCGGCGACGACGACGATTTCGCAGCGGCCACTAGCCCGGTGCTACTCTCTTCATGCTCACCTGGGGCTATGGCGCAGTTGGTAGCGCGTCTCGTTCGCAATGAGAAGGTCGGGGGTTCGAATCCCCCTAGCTCCACTCCTGGGAG
>NZ_JBTSDU010000041.1:0-21803 GCF_054605595.1 Georgenia sp.
ATGGCGAGCTGGCCGTCCCGGAGCCGCTCGAGGACGTGCTCGGTGTTCATGCCGGAGACGAGCAGGTGCTCCGCCTCGCGGTCGAGCATGGCGTCCTCGCCGGTGAGCAGCTCACCGTCGAGCGCGACCATGAGGTCGCGGACCACGGGGGCGGACAGCAGCGCCACCTCGGGCACCGCCCACGCCGCCAGGCCCGTCGCCGCGAGGGAGGCCAGCACGACGTCGAGTTCCTCGGGGCGGCACCGGTTCGCGAACACGCCGACGGTGCTCGCGTGGTCCGCGGTGATCTCGGCGACGGAGAGCTCGGCGACCTGGCGGACCTCCTCGGGCGTGCGGTTCATGGCGCTGACCACCAGCAGCACGGGGGCGCCGAGATTGGCGGCGACGCGCGCGTTGAACGCCAGCTCGGCGGGGGTGGAGACGTCCGTGTAGTCGGACCCCACGATGATGACGACCTCGTTGTCCCGCTCGACGGCGCGGTACTTGTGCACGATGGCGCTCAGCGCGGCCTCGGGGTCGGCGTGCACGTCCTCGTACGTGACGGCGACGGCGTCCTCGTAGGTGGTGCTGACGCCGCCGTGGCCCAGCAGCATGTCCACGACGGTGTCCCGTTCGTGGCCGCTGCGGGTGACCGGCCGGAAGATCCCGACCTTCTCGACCCGCCGGACGAAAAGATCGACCAGTCCCAGCGCGACGGCCGACTTCCCCGTGTACCCCTCGGACGAGGCGATGTAGATGCTGCGCGCCACGACGCGTCTTCCTTTCCTCGGTGCGGGTGCCGCGGCAGGTTTCGCCGCGACCTCCTCGTGCTGCTCGTGCTCTGCGCCGGCTGCTCCTGTGCCTGCCGGTCGCTACTCGTTGTCCCCGCCGGTAGCGAGCGTAGCGGCTGCGCGGCCCGCCTCGGTGGCGCCGTCGCCGACGTCGGGCCACACCCAGTCCGCGACGACGGGGATGTCGACGCCGTGCTCGCGGGTGTACAGCCGGGCGTCCAGGCGGGCGTCGATCATCTTCTGCCGCAGACCGGCGTACCGCGCCGACAGGCCCGGGACCCGGTCGATGACGTCCATGACGAGGTGGTAGCGGTCCAGGTCGTTGCGCATCACCATGTCGAACGGTGTCGTCGTGGTGCCCTCCTCCTTGAACCCGCGCACGTGCAGGTTCGGGTGCCCGTGCCGGCGGTAGGTGAGCCGGTGGATGAGCCACGGGTAGCCGTGGTAGGCGAACACGATCGGCCGGTCGGTGGTGAACAGCGTGTCGAAGACCCGGTCGCTCAGGCCGTGCGGGTGCTCCTTCTCGTCCTGCAGCCGCATGAGGTCGACGACGTTGACCACGCGGACCTTCAGGTCCGGGATGTGGCGGCGCAGCAGGTCGGCCGCGGCCAGGGTCTCGAGCGTGGGGACGTCGCCCGCGCAGGCGAGGACGACGTCGGGCTCCTCGCCCTCGACCTCGGTGCCCGCCCACTCCCAGATGCCGAGGCCGCGGGCGCAGTGCTTGACCGCCTCGTCCACGTTCAGGAAGTTCGGCGCCGGCTGCTTGCCGGCGACGACGACGTTGACGAGCTGCTTCGAGCGCAGTACGTGGTCGTAGGTGGCCAGCAGGGTGTTCGTGTCCGCCGGGAGGTAGACGCGGATGACCTCGGCCTTCTTGTTGACCACGTGGTCGATGAAGCCGGGGTCCTGGTGGCTGAACCCGTTGTGGTCCTGACGCCACACGTGCGAGGACAGCAGGTAGTTCAGCGACGCGACGGGCTGGCGCCACGGGATGTGGTTGGTGACCTTCAACCACTTCGCGTGCTGGTTGAACATCGAGTCGACGATGTGGATGAACGCCTCGTAGGAGTTCATCAGGCCGTGGCGCCCGGTGAGGAGGTAGCCCTCGAGCCAGCCCTGGCACTGGTGCTCGCTGAGCATCTCCACCACGCGCCCGGCCCGGGCGAGGTGGTCGTCGGTGTCCGTGGGCAGGTAGCCCGCGTTCCACTGCTTGTCCGTGACGTCGTAGACGTCCTGGAGGCGGTTCGACGCCGTCTCGTCCGGCCCGAAGATCCGGAAGTTGTCCGGGTTGAGGCGGATGACCTCGGTGAGGTACCTGCCGAGCGTGCGGGTGGCCTCGGTGATCGGGGCCCCCGGGGTCTCGACGTCGACCGCGAACTCGCGCCAGTCGGGCATGCGGAGGTCCTTGAGGACCAGACCGCCGTTGGTGACCGGGTTGGCGCTCATGCGCAGGTACCCGGTGGGGGCGAGGGCGGCGATCTCCCGGCGCAGCCGGCCGGCGTCGTCGAACAGCTCCTCGGGGTGGTAGCTCTGGAGCCACGTCTGAAGGTCCGCGAGGTGGGCGTCGGTGTCCCGGGCGTTGGCCAGCGGCACCTGGTGCGAGCGCCAGGAATCCTCGGTGCGCTTGCCGTCGATCTCCTTCGGGCCGGTCCAGCCCTTCGGGGTGCGGAACACGATCATCGGCCAGCGGGGGCGCTCGAGCTCGTCCTCGGGCGTGCGCGCCGCGCGGGCCTTGATGTCGGCGATCTCGTCCAGGACGACGTCGAGCAGCTCGGCGAAGCGGCGGTGGAACGCCGCCGGGTCCTCGCCCTCGAACCCGCCCGTGAAGAAGTGCGGCTCGTGGCCGTAGCCCCGCATGAGGTCCGCCAGCTCCTCCTCGGGGATGCGGGCCAGGACGGTGGGGTTGGCGATCTTGTATCCGTTGAGGTGCAGGACGGGTAGCACGACGCCGTCCTTGGCAGGGTTGACGAACTTGTTGGAGTGCCACGAGGTGGCCAGCGGGCCGGTCTCGGCCTCGCCGTCGCCCACGACGGCGAGGACGAGCAGGTCGGGGTTGTCGAACGCGGCGCCGTAGGCGTGGGACAGGGCGTAGCCCAGCTCGCCGCCCTCGTGGATGGAGCCCGGGGTCTCGGGTGCCACGTGCGAGGGGATGCCGCCCGGGAAGGAGAACTGCTTGAACAGCCGACGCAGGCCCTCCTCGTCCTGCGTGATGTCCGGGTAGGTCTCGGTGTAGGTGCCCTCGAGGTAGGTGTTCGCGACGAGGCCGGGGCCACCGTGGCCGGGGCCCGTGACGTACATGGCGCTCAGGTCACGCTCGGCGATGGCGCGGTTCAGGTGGGCGTACAGGAAGTTCAGGCCGGGGGTGGTGCCCCAGTGGCCGAGGAGGCGCGCCTTGACGTCGTCCCGGCGCAGCGGGGCGCGCAGCAGCGGGTTGTCCAGGAGGTAGATCTGACCGACGGACAGGTAGTTCGCAGCCCGCCACCAGCGGTCGACCTGCCGCAGCGTCTCCGCGTCGAGCGGTGCGGCGCCGGTCTCGCTGCGGCGGTGGAAGGAGGTGGTGGACGGCGTACTCGTGGTCATACGGATCTCCTCGCTGCTCGTGCTGACATGGCGTGGCGGATCGTCGGGTGTCGTGGCCGGCCGTGGGCTCGTTCCGACGACGCCAGTGTCCTCCAGATGCCCTTGTCCTGCCCTGCTGGAACGGGGTGGGATGCCCCGGCTGTGTGACACCGCACAGACCGGCGGCATGCCCGGTGCCCCCTAGGCTGGGACCGTGGACCTATCCGTAGGCGAGACGACCGTCACGGGCGACGGCGCGGAACCGGACGGCGGCACCCCCGGACCGGGGCGCACGGACGGGCAGGTCACGGGGGGCCGTGGCGACTTCTGGCGCGCGGCGGCGACGCCGCGCATGATCGGGATCTTCGTGCTGCTGTTCGCCGCCGCGCTCGTGTGCATCAGGCTCGGCGCGTGGCAGCTGGACCGGGCCGCGCTCCGGGGGGCGAGCGAGGCGGAGGCCGCCCATGCCGAGCGGATCGCCGAGGACCCGGTCCCGCTGGAGGACGTGCTGCGCGCGCAGACCTCGTTCACCACGGCCGAGCTGGCCCGCCCGGTGTCGGTCACCGGCTCCTTCGACCCCGGGCAGCAGCTCCTCGTCCCGGGCCGGTCCGTGGCCGGGCAGGACGCGGTCCTCGTGATCACCGCGCTGCGGGTGGGCGAGGGGCCGGACACCGGGGCCATGCTGCCCGTCCTGCGCGGCTGGGTGCCGGCCGACTCGATCACCACCGACGGCGCCGCCGCCGCGCCGGTGGACGCCGCCACCGCGCGCCGGCTCGGGGTCCCGACGGGCGAGCAGCGGGTGACCGGTCACCTGGGCGGCTCCGAGGTGGGCGACCCGGCGAGCTACCCCACCGGGATGACGGGCGCGATCAGCACCGCCGCACTGGCGAACCTGTGGGGCGGGCCCACGTTCAGCGGATACCTCGTGGAGTTCTCCGAGGCCGCGGACGGCACCCGCCTGCCGGCCGGGCCGAGCGGCCTCCCGCACGCGTCGCCGCCCACCTCGGCCGTCGAGAGCGGGCTCAACATCCAGAACCTGGCCTACGCCCTCGAGTGGGTGATCTTCGCCGGTTTCGCCATGTTCATCTGGTGGCGGATGGTCCGCGACGAGGTGCGGTACCGCCGCGAGGAGGCCGGGCTCGCCTGACCGACTACTCCTGCTGCCAGGACCGCCACAGCGCGGCGTACTCGCCGTCGGCGGCGACGAGCTCCTCGTGCGGGCCGAGCTCGACGACGCGGCCGTCCGCCACGACGGCCACCCGGTCGGCGTCGTGCGCGGTGTGCAGCCGGTGCGCGATCGCGACGACGGTGCGCCCTGCCAGCACCGCGGCGAGCGAGCGCTCCAGGTGCCGCGCCGCGCGCGGGTCGAGCAGCGACGTCGCTTCGTCCAGCACCAGGGTGTGCGGGTCGAGCAGCACCAGCCGGGCCAGGGCCAGCTGCTGCGCCTGGGCCGGGGTCAGCTCCACCCCGCCCGACCCGACGGCGGTGTCCAGCCCGAGCCGGTCCGCCCAGCCGGCCGCGTCCACCGCGGCCAGCGCGGTGCGCATCTGTGCCTCGGTGGCCGCGGCCTTCGCCAGGCGCAGGTTGTCCGCGATCGTGCCGACGAAGACGTGGTGCTCCTGCGTCACGAGCGCGACGTGGGAGCGCAGCTCCTCCTCCGGCAGGTCCACCAGGGGCACGCCGCCGACGCGCACGGTGCCACCGGTGGGTGGGTGGATGCCGGCGAGCATCCGCCCCAGCGTCGACTTGCCGGCACCGGAGGGGCCGACGACGGCGAGCACCTCGCCGGGGACGAGGTCGAGGTCGATGCCGTGCAGGACGTCCTGCCCGGCCCGGTAGGCGTAGCGCACCGACTCCGCGGCGATGCGGTCGTCGGCCGGGGTGGCACCGGTCGGCTCCCGGTCCGGCTGGACCAGGGTGACGCCGAAGATCCGGGCGAGGCTCGCCTGGGCGACCTGGAGCTCGTCGATCCAGAACAACAGCTCGTCGACGGGGTGGCGCACCTGGACGGCGTACAGCGCCACGGTGGTGACGGCGCCGATCGTGGCGATGCCCGCCTGGACCAGGGCCGCGCCCCACAGCAGCACGGCAACGACGGGGAGCGCGAACGCGACACCGAGCCAGAAGAACAACCGCACCCGCATCCACATGGTGCGGACCTCGGTGCCCCAGGCCTGGCCGATCACCTCGTCGGTACGGGCCCGGCGCCGCACCCCCAGGCCCAGGGCGTCCACCGTGGCGGCGTGCTCGACGGACTCGGTGAGCACCCCGTTGAGATCCGCGTACTGGGCGGACAGCGTCAGGTACGCCGGGGTGGCCACCCGCAGGTACTGCCGCGCGGCGAGCACGATGACCGGGACGGCCACCAGCAGCGCGACGGCGACCGCAGGTGCGACGAGCGCGGCCGCGACCACGGTGAGCAGGATCGTCGCGGACGTCACGAGCAGCCGCGGCACGCCGAACCGGACGATCCACTGCACCCGGTCGACGTCGTTGGTGGTGCGCCCGAGCAGGTCGCCCGTCCCGGCGCGCTCCACGGTGGACAGCGGCAGGTGGGTGAGCATGCCGAGGAACTCCTCGCGCAGCTCGGCGAAGACCTCCTCACCGAGCACCATGGCGCTGCGTTGGGCGAACCGCGCGAGTACCGCCTGGACGAGGACGAACCCGAGGAGGGACAGGGCGACGGTGTCGACGTACCGGGCGGTGGTGCCCACGGTGACGGCGTCGACCAGGTCGCCCACCAGCCACGGCAGCGCCAGCGCGGCGACCGCGGCCAGGGCCTGCAGGGCGATCACCGCGGCCAGGGCGCGTCGGTGCCGGGCCAGCAGGGCCAGGGCGAGGTGGCGGACGGTGCCGGTGTCGGCGATCGGCAGCCGGTTCATCTGACCTCCTCCGGGGTGCGGGCCAGATCGGGGTCCTCGTCGCCGGTGGAGCGGGACACGACCCGGTGGTAGGCACGGGCGGCGGCGTCGCCGCCGGCCGCCCGGTGCTGCAGCTCGCGGTGGGTGCCACGGGCCCGCTCGGCGTCGCCCTCGAGGAAGACGACCTCGTCCACGTGCTCGAGCACCAGTGGCGACGCGGTGATCACCACGGTGGTCCGGCCGCGGCGGTGCCGGACCAGGTGCTCGGCGATCCGGGCCTCGGTGTGCGCGTCCACGGCGCTCGTCGGCTCGATGAGCACGAGGGTCGGCGCCTCGGCGAGCAGCGCGCGGGCCAGGGCGACGCGCTGGCGCTGACCGCCGGAGAGGGATCGGCCCTTCTCGGTGATCTCGCCGTCGAGTCCCTCCGGCAGGGCGGTGAGCACGTCGCCGGCGTCGGCGGTGCGCAGGGCGTCGCGGAGGGCGACCTCGTCGGCCCGGTCGCGCACGTCCAGCTCACCTCGCAAGGTGCCGGTGAACAGTTGCGGCGTGGCGGGGGAGACGACGACGTGGTGGCGCACCAGCGCCAGGGGGAGGTCACGCAGGGGGACCCCGCCCCACGTGACGTCCGCGTCGGCGTCGTGCAGGCGGCCCACCCGGGCGGCCAGCGCCGCGGCGGCGTCCGGGTCGGCCGAGACGATCGCGGTGACCCGGCCGGGCTCGATGCGCACGCCCGTGCGCAGGTCCACGAGCGGACCCACGGGCACCACCGTTCGGTCGGACCCCTCGCCGGGGGCGTCGCCGTCACCCGCCGAGGGCGTCACCTGGAGGACCTTGACGATCTTGCCGGCGCCGACGCGGGCGCGCGTGAAGAGCTGGATGAACTCGGTCGCGGCCTGCACGGGCTGGGTGAGGAACGCCGTGTAGCCGTAGAACGTGACGAGCTGGCCCGGGGTGATCTCCCCGCGCAGCGCCAGGTGGGCGCCCAGCCACACGACGGCCGCGACCAGCAGCCCGGGCAGCAGCACCTGGAGGGCCGCGAGGGTCGCGGCGGCGCCCGCCACGGCCACCCCGGCCGCCCGCACGCGCTGGGACTGCTCGGCGTAACGGCCCGCGAAGACGTCCTCGCCGCCGATGCCGCGCAGCACGCGCAGCCCCGAGACCGTGTCCGAGCCGAGCGTCGTGAGGCGGCCGGTGGCCTCTCGGTGAACCATCTGGCGCGCGTGGAGGGGCCGGACCACGAGGGCGAGGACCGCTGTCGTCACGGGCAGGCCGATCAGGACGACGAGGCCGAGCGTGACCGACTGGCGGAGCAGGACCACCGCGACGACACCGAAGGCCACCAGCGACCCGACGAACCGGGGCACCTGCTCGGCCGTGTTGCCGACGTGGTAGGCGTCCGAGGCCACCGTGGAGACGACCTCCCCGGTGGGCAGCTCGGCGCTGATCGCGGGGCCCGTGCGGGTGACGTGGTGACCGACCAGCCGGGACACGCCGAACGCGGCGTGGAGCCAGCCGGCGACCTCGCCGATGTGCCGGACGGAGTCGGTCACGGCCATGACGAGCCCGACCCCCAGCAGGAGGAGGCAGATGACCACCAGCTCGCGTGACAGGCCCGCCGCGAGGCCCTCGTCCACGGCGGTGCCGAGCAGGAAGGGCAACGACGCCGCGGCGAGCGAGTTGAGGATCCCGACGCCGATCGCGAACGCCATGATCGAGCCCTGCCGGCGCGCCAGCCAGCCCAGCAGGGCGAGCGGGGAGGTCAGCGGCGGGTGGCCGGGGTCTCCGCGGAGCGGTTCGAGCACGCCGTAGACGGTACGCGTGGCCGCCGACGCCGGACCATCTGATTTGTCCGGCGCGATGTGATCTGATGGGCCCGGCGCGGTGCGATGAGAGACTGGGCCAACCGACCGAAGGGACCGAACCGTGACGAGCAGCGTGCCGGACGGCGTCGACGCCGTGGCCGCCCAGGAGAGCAAGGTGCGTGGCGCCTTCGCGAGATACCGGGTGATGGCCCTGGTCACCGGCACGATGCTGCTCGTGCTGGTCCTGGAGATGGTCCTGAAGTACGTCCTCCAGCTCAACGGCACCGAGGTCCCCGGGCAGTGGACGAGCGCCCGGCCGGTCCTGGGGTCCTGGGTGGCGATCGTGCACGGGTGGATCTACGTCGTCTACGCGCTCACCGTCTTCAACCTGTGGTCCTCGATGCGCTGGGGCCTCGGCCGGGTCGCGGCGCTCATCGCCGGCGGGGTGGTCCCCCTGCTGTCCTTCGTCATGGAGCGCCGCGCGAGGCGCTGGGTCGAGGCGGACCTGCCCGCCCTGCTGGCGCGCCGGGCGGCCCGCGGCGCCTGAGCACAGCGCTCGACCCGCTGCGTCCGCTCATGCGGGACGTCCGGGGCGCGCCGATCACCGAGCCCACGGCGACGTCCGTCGGGCGGCCGGCCACGGCCACGGTCAGCCGCGCAACGCCTCGGCCAGGTCGCGCCGGTTGTGGACGCCGAGCTTGGCGAACACATGGGACAGGTGCGTGTCCACCGTCCGCACGGACAGGGTGAACCGGCCCGCGATCTCCCGGCTGCTCAGCCCGCCCGCCGCGAGGCCGGCGATCTCCCGCTCGCGGCGGGTCAGGCCTGCACCCCAGACGCGGCCGGGCAGCCACAGACCCAGCCGGCCCAGCTCCTGGGTCCGCGCCAGGGCGAGCTGGTGGTCCTCGCTCGCGATGGCCTCGGCGTGCGCGACGAGCGCGGCGGCCCGCCTGCCGGAGACCGCGCCGGCCAGGGCCCGGATGCGCCCCATCACGGTGCCGCTGATCGCGGCGCCGTTGCCGCCCGCGTCGATCCGGACCGGCCGGCGGCCCGCGGCGACGACGGTGCGGTGGAGCGCCTCGAGCTCCGTCCGGTGCAGGCCCCGGTCCCGCGACCACCGGGCCAGCGCCACCGCGTCCGCCAGGTGCGTGGGCTCGCGCAGCCAGGCTCCGGCGTCGAGCAGGTGCAGCCGCAGGTCGGGCTCGACCACGACGGAGGCCCGCCGCGGGGACTGCGCCACCGCCGCGATCAGCTCCCGGGCGCGCCCCGCGGCGCCCGAGGCGGCCGCCGCGACGGCCGCGACCGCCGTCGCGTAGGCACTGATCCCGCTGACATCCAGGGCGGCGTACCTGGCGACCGCGCCCTCCAGCTCGCGGTGGGCATCGGTCCACCGGCCGTGGGCGCCGGCCAGGAGCCCGCGCCCGACCTGGACGAAGACCTCGTGCTCGGAGTAGCCGCGGGGTCCGTTCCGGCCGTCGACGAGATCCGCGAACCCCTCGACCTCGCCCGACCACAGCAGGACGAGCGCGTGGCTGATGACGATGTCGTCCACCAGCCAGGGGTGGCGGCTGTCCGGCGTCGCCATCGCCAGGGTTGCGCCCTGCCGGGAGATCGTCCGGGCGGTGTCGAGGCGGCCCGTGAGCCCGAGCCCATAGGTCACGGGCATGACCAGCGGGAGCAGCTCGGGGCCGGCCACCGTGCCGCGGAGCAGGTCGAGCGAGGGGGCGAGGCTCTCCTGGGACCGTCCGGCCGCGCCCAGGTGCGCGAGCCAGGAGATCCGGAGGGCCAGCCGGTGCTCGGGCGCGAGGCCGTCGTCGAGCGCGTCGCGCGTGCGGCGCAGCTCGGTCAGCGCGATGTCGATGTCGCCGACCTGGAGCCGGGCGAGGCCGACCACCTGGTCGGCGAGCTGGACGGCGAGCGCGTCGTGGTGGGGACCGCGCTCCATCCCGGCGAGCAGACGGCGGACCGCCGCGAGATCGGCGACGGCGTGGCCGGGCTCGTCGAGCCATTGCCAGGCGGCGGCGCGCAGCATCAGGAGCTCGGCCCGTGCCGGGTCGGTCGGCTCGAGCCGACCGAGCGCGGCGCGGGCGATCCGGATCGCGTCCTGCCACAGGTGCCGGAGCAGGGCGGCGTCGACGGCCGCGGTGAGGAGCGTGACGTCCTCGGCGATGCCGACGTCCAGGGCCCAGAGCACCCGTCGCACGAGCCCGGCCGGGGAGTCCGAGGGGCAGCGCCCGGGGGCCCGCCCGCGCAGCGCCAGGTACAGGCGTCGACGTCGGTCCAGCGGGACGAGGATCCGTGCCGCCTCGGCGACCATGGGGTGGTGCACGCGGATCATCGGCTCGGCGGCGGCCTCGGGTCCCGGCCCCTGCTCGATGACCACGAGCCGGTCGTCGACGAGCCGGGCGAGCGTGGCCGCGTCGACGATCGACGGCACGGCACCCACCGGTAGCGGGCCGGCGAGCGCGACGAGGTCGAACGCCTCGCGGGCCGCCGCGTCGAGGCGCCCGAGCGAGCGCCGGACGACGTCGACGACCCGATCGTCCGGCGGCAGCGCGACGGGACCGAGCCACACCCCGCGCTGCTCCACGAGGGTGCCGGCCTCGAGCTCGACCCGCAGCAGCTCGCGGAGGAAGAAGGCGTTGCCCCCGCAGCGGGCGACGATGCGGTCGTAGGTGTCCGTGGTGGCGGGCCCGCCGAGCACCGCCACCGTCAGCTCCTCGATCTCGGCCGGGGAGAGGGTGGGAACGTCGAGCCGCTCCGCGACGCCGTCGCGCCACAGCTCGACCCAGGGAGACCGGCTCGCGGCGGCCGGGTGCAGGGTAGCGATCACCTGCGCGGTCCCCTCGCGGGCGAGGCGGGCCAGTGCGTGGGCCAGTCCGATGTCGAGGCGGTGGCCGTCCTCGACCCGGAGCACGGGCCGGGGCCCGACCGGCGTGGGCCTGCCGTCCATGGGACCGCACCGCTCGAGCAGGGCGGCGAGGCGCGGGTACACGGTCGCCAGGGGGGCGTCGTCGGCGATGGCGCCGGGTACGGTCAGGACCGGGCCCACCGATGGTGGCAGGCCCTGCGACAGGACCGACTCGACCAGCTGGGTCTTCCCGACGCCGGGCTCCCCGATGACCAGCAGGCTGCGCCCGCTCTCGATCGCCGACCGGGCCGCCGCCGTGTGGTGCACGCGCGGCAGCAGCTGCCAGCGGGGGAGCGTCACCGGGACGGCCATGCGTCGACTGCCTTCGATCGGCCCCCTGCAGGGCACGGTTGCCCTCCACCGTCCCATCGGCACGGCGGCGGCCGAGCTGAGCGGTCGGGCCGTCGCCGCTGGTGGACCGGTCGGACGCGGGGGCCTCGGCGCCCTCTATCCTGGGCCGGTGAGCACCCCAGAATCGCGCCCCGTCCTCGTGGTCGACTACGGCGCCCAGTACGCCCAGCTCATCGCCCGGCGGGTTCGCGAGGCGAAGGTCTACTCCGAGATCGTCCCGCACACCATGCCGGTGGCGCAGATGCTCGCCAAGGACCCGGCCGGCATCATCCTTTCCGGCGGACCGGCCTCCGTGTACGCCGACGGGGCGCCCGGCACCGACCCGGCACTCTTCGAGGCCGGCGTCCCGGTGCTGGGGATCTGCTACGGCTTCCAGTCGATGGCCCGGGCCCTCGGTGGCACGGTCGCGCACACCGGTGCACGCGAGTACGGCTCCACGGTGGTCCAGGTGGCGGCGGCGGGTGAGCTCCTCGCCGGGTCGCCCACCCAGCAGACCGTGTGGATGTCCCATGGGGACGCCGTCCAGATGGCCCCGCCCGGCTTCGAGGTGCTCGCCACCTCGACGGGCTCGCCCGTGGCCGCGTTCGAGGACCGCGAGCGGCACCTCTACGGCGTCCAGTGGCACCCCGAGGTCAAGCACTCCGTGCTGGGCCAGGAGGCGCTCGAGCGCTTCCTGTACGACGGTGCCGGACTGGTCCCGGACTGGACCCCCGGCAACGTCATCGCCGAGCAGGTCGCCGCCATCCGCGCCCGGGTGGGCGCCGGCCGTGTCATCTGCGGCCTCTCCGGTGGCGTCGACTCCTCGGTCGCCGCCGCCCTCGTGCAGCGCGCCGTCGGTGACCAGCTCACGTGCGTCTTCGTCGACCACGGCCTGCTGCGCGCCGGCGAGGCCGAGGCGGTGGAGCAGGAGTTCGTCGCCGCCACCGGCGTCACCCTCAAGGTGGTCGACGCCGCCGAGCGTTTCCTGGACGCGCTGGCCGGTGTCACCGACCCGGAGACCAAGCGCAAGATCATCGGCCGCGAGTTCATCCGCGTCTTCGAGGACGCCGCCCGCGAGATCGTCGAGGAGGCGGGCGAGCACGGCACCGAGGTGAAGTACCTCGTCCAGGGGACGCTCTACCCCGACGTCGTGGAGTCCGGCGGCGGCGAGGGCGCCGCCAACATCAAGTCCCACCACAACGTCGGCGGCCTGCCGGAGGACCTGCAGTTCGAGCTCGTCGAGCCGCTACGCACCCTGTTCAAGGACGAGGTGCGCGCCGTCGGGCTCGAGCTCGGCGTGCCCGAGTCGATCGTGTGGCGCCAGCCGTTCCCGGGGCCCGGGCTCGGCATCCGCATCATCGGCGAGGTGACGGCGGAGCGGCTGGAGATCCTGCGCGCCGCCGACGCCATCGCGCGCGAGGAGCTCACCCACGCCGGCCTGGACCGCGACATCTGGCAGTGCCCGGTGGTGCTGTTGGCCGACGTGCGGTCCGTCGGTGTCCAGGGGGACGGGCGCACCTACGGCCACCCGATCGTGCTGCGCCCGGTCTCCTCCGAGGACGCCATGACCGCCGACTGGTCCCGCCTGCCCTACGAGGTGCTGGCGACGATCTCCTCCCGGATCACCAACGCGGTGCCCGAGGTCAACCGGGTGGTGCTCGACGTCACGAGCAAGCCGCCGGGCACCATCGAGTGGGAGTAACCCCTCAACGCTGACCTGAGGAAACGCAACCGCCAATCGACCGACTTCTGTCGATGCGGCCGAACCTAGCCCATCCGGGAGCGCGGCGTCCTCCGTCGCGAGGCTGGCGCTCGGCAGCCGCTAGTAGTCGCGTGCGATCTCCGAGACGTAGAGCATATTGGCGTCAGAGGCTGCGCGGACGGCTTGCCGGACATGGGGCTTCGTGAGGTCGAGGACGCGCATCGTTCCGTCGGTTTCCGCGACAGACTCGACTCGACGGAACTCGTCGGCGTACTGCTCGGCAAAGTCGGCCAGTCCCCGCAACTTCGGAAGGGCATCCGAGAGATGGTGCCCATGGGGGTCCACCAGGTCTGCGACGAGCGCCCCGGTGTGGTCGGAGCCGAAGAAGATGAAGTCCGGACGCATCGCCTTCCACTCGCCGGTCCCGGCCTTGTAGGCGACGGCCAGTGACTCCTTGGTGGCGCGCGAGGGATTGCGGTACCACCCCCTGAAGCCGGGCTGATCGGACTCAGAGTCGAGCACCTTGCGCTCCCAATCGTTCAGGTCGACGGGCACGGTTCCCTCCTGCGTGGCCATCAGGTGCAGGCGGCGGGTGGGCAGGTCGTGCTCGGTCCCGTCCTTGTCGCGGGCCTTTCGGTCGGCCAGGGCCGCCTTGGGCGCGGTCAGGGAGATGCGTTCGGGGTAGGTCGACATGCCCTCCAGGCGGTCATACTCGGCCTGCTGCTCGTCGGACAGTCCCTTGCGGGCCACGCGGGTCTGCTTGAGCCACTCGCGGGCGAGTTGGTCTGCCTCCTGCTCGATATCGGACACGATCTCGGGTACGCGCCCGAGTGCGGCGACGGTGATGTTGGCTTCCAGCAGGTCCATCTCCGCCTCGTCCGGCCCTACGAGGTGGTCGACGTAGGCGGAAGCCAGCCACTTCGTCAGCAGGCGGGCGGAGTGCTGGTAGGAGTCCTCGATCGCCCGAGGGTCGGCGCTGACCTCGAAGGATTCGTAGGTGAACCCTTCCATGCCGACCCGGCCCTGGGCCTCCTCACCGGTCATCGTGAGGACGTCCCTGCGGGCTTGGGCGACCTTCTGCTTGTACTGGACCGAGCGCCCGTCCAGCACTGCGCACAGGTGCGTCTGAGCCTTGGCCACGGCGTTCTCCACGAGGTCGTCCCTGGACAGTGCCGTGGAGAGGGCGTCCAGCCGCCTGATGGGCTTGACGTCGGACTTGGGGATCGTCACTGAGGGGATGCGTTCCAGCAGGTCCCAGGCCTCCGCTGGAACCTCGGGGTTCGGCTCCAGTCGCACCGGGTCGAAGAGCACCCGGCGCGCCCTCCGGGTCTCCTCGTCGCCCTCGCCCTGTTCAGAGTCGTCCACGGCAGTCTTGCCCCGCATGAGCATCTGGGCGATGGCCGTGGAGGTCTTGCGGTCGAAGTACGGCAGCAAGCAGTCCACCGAGTTGAGCACTTCGTTGCCCGGGATGCGCCGGGCCAGCGGGGTGCGCATCATCCGCCCGAGCAACTGGTGGACGTAGGTCGAGTCGTTGCGGGTCCGGAAGGAGATGAGGACCTCGGCGCGGGGGCAGTCCCAGCCGGTGGAGATCGCCTCCATGGCGAGCAGTACCCGGATGTGCTTGGTGTCCTGCACCCGCTGCGGGGCGATGTAGGGAACCGGCTGCTGGCCGACCATCCAGTCGGTGTGAGTGCCGAAGACGTTCGCCACCGCGTCCAGGGGAAGGTCGGGCCACTCGTCGTGGACGACGTCGAGCACCCGGGCGAGGTCCGCCTCGGTGGGCTTGTCCGCCACCTGTACGACCAGGAGCGGCACGACGGCGTCGGCCTCCTCCTGCTCGACCGCGTAGGCGGCCCAGGCATCGGTGGACTCCTTGACCCGTTGCACGGCACGCCGCAGAAGGGTGGTGTCGAAGACCCCTTCCTCGGTCGGGATCGTCAGCACGATGTCGTCCTTCAGTAGCCCGGATGCCTGCACCAGGGCCGAATCGACCTCCACGGGGGGCAATGCGGTCCGGTTCGTGACCTTCTTCATCGCCTCGGTGAAGCGATCGACCGTGGCCGAGATGCCGAAGACCACCGGCATAGGGGGAGCGCCCGATCCGCCGTCAATGAGCCGCTGGACAATGGTGTCCCGCTCTCCCGCCGTGTTCATGCCACGGTGCGCTTCGTCCAGGATGAAGTACAGCGTCCTGCCCTCGGCCTCCAGGGTGTTGCGGATCACGTCGTAGATCGTCTGCTGCACCATGTCGGGTGTCGGTTGAAAGAGCCTCGGCTCGTCCGGGTCATCCGGCTGCGCTCCCCGCACGAGGCGGGCGTTCTTGGACAACTTCTGCGCGTTAAGGAAGTAGACCATTCCAGGGGTGAACGCGGTCTCCGAGAAGGTGTTCTCGATGACCCGCAGCCGGGAGTCCAACTCACTGGCCGCGGACTGGATGCGGGCTCTCGACTGCTCATTCAGCGCTGGGTCGTCCGAGAACCACAGCACTGTCGCTCCCGGGTCTACGGGGAAGTCGAACTCATCCGAGCCAAATAACAGCGACTCGATGATGGATGCCGCCATGACCGTCTTGCCCGCGCCCGTAGTCGCAGCGAGGGAGAACTGGGACAGCGAGCCGTAGCGCTGGTACATGTCTCGGGCCTGCTCCAGGCGACGGAGTGAGCCACGTACCGCATCGACCTGGTAGTCCTTCAGCGTGTACCTCATGCGCCAGCCCTCCGGTTGATCTGGAAGTTGTACAGGTAGGACTCATACAGCCGGAATGCCGTTACCCGCTCCGGCAGGTCCCTGCAGGCCGCCTGGAAGGCCGCGTCCGAGTCGGTCACAACGAAGACCGTCTCCACCGTCTCGATTTCGGCCACCCGAGCCACGAAATCAGCCATCTGGTCGATGTTCTCCAGCACGCCGTACGCCTCGGCCACGTCCCAGCCGTCCTCGCCCAAGTCGTCAAGGACCCGGCCCCGTGACCCGGCCCGCAGCCACAGCATCGGAGCCACCCGCTCGAACGCTCGATGGTGCCGGACGGACAGGGGGTCTTCATAGGTCAGGGTGAAGAACGCGGCGTTCTCCTCGAAGCCCTCGCTCATCGGGAACTCGTCGGTGAACTTGTAGTCACCCTTGATTGGGTCGCCGTCGGGCGTCTGGCCAGTGATGGCAGCGGTCACGCGGGGCTTGGTGATGTAGTCGCAGATGCCCAGCGCTTCCCATTCGGGGTCACCCGGACGCAGACCCTGCTTGCGTAGTTCCTTCTGCTCGGCGGCGGCAACTTCATTATTTGTCACTGAGATGCACTGACGGCGACCGCCGTCCTGACGGTTCAGGCGCATGACGGCGTGAGCGGTGGTGCCGGATCCCGAGAAGAAGTCCAAGACGATCGCCTCAGGCTTTCCCTTCACAAAGAAGTGAAGGGTGTCTTCCACGGCGTATAGAGACTTAGGGAAGGGAAACTTTCTCCCGGCTAGAAGGCCTTGCACGAGGTTTGAACCGTTCCGGCTTGCGTCGTGGGAGGGAATGCTCCACTGCGTGCCGGGCACGTAGGTGGCTACGTACGCAGACTCATCCACGATGACTGAACCGTCCGCCCGCCGTCCTGTGATGGGGAACAGCCCAGTTTCAACCTTCGACCTCTCTCCTGCCTTCAAGTAGGTGATAGCCATCCCGCGAGGGGTGAACCCGCCTAGACGGAGAAACCCCTTGGAGAGCGCTTCTCGGACGGCGGCCGGAGAAATCTGCCACCTACCCTCGTCACCATTAGTTCGAATCGGCCAGACCGCTACCGTTCCTTCGGGAGCGGCAACCGAGGAGCGGTCGACTTCCAAGTCAAGGGCCTCACCCACCGAATGAACACTCGACCCGTCACGCTGAACAAAGATCGGAAAGAAGAGTCCTGGCCTCTCCCGGCGCGACGTTCCGGTGCCGGTTCGGAGCAAAGGGTTCCAGTGAAGTCGCCCCTTTACAGAGTTGGCAACCTGCCCCATCCATGCCGGGGGCAGTGGCAGAGGCTGGGGGCCGTTTGCTCCGAGCATAACGAAGAAGATGTATTCATCTGTGCGGCCAAACTGGTTCGTGCGTGCGGTTCCGGCTGGGTTGATGACACTCGAAACCATCTGGATTCGAGCCTCTGGGAAACTCTGCTCCAGCAAGAGTGCGAGACGGTGGACCTCCTTCTCGTCAATCGTGACGATCAGCACCGAGTCATCGGGACGCAGGAGTTCCCTGGCGATCTCCAGCCGTCGCTCCATGAAGGCCAGCCACTTGCTGTGCCGGTAGTCGTCGTCGCCTTCGACGTAGTCGTTGTTGTACTTCCAGTCCTTCGCCCCGGTGTTGTAGGGCGGATCGATGTAGATGGCGTCGATCGAGTGGCGGTGCGTGTAGGTGAGCATCTCTAGGGCGTGGTAGTTCTCGGCGTTAATCACGGTATGGAAAGGCTTGTCCGGCCCACCCCGCTCCACGCGCCCGGTCTCGACCAATCCGGGGAAGACGCGGTCCGTGAACTCGGCTACGACCACCAGGTCCTCGACCAGCGCTGCCTGCGTCTCCGGTTCCTCCGCTCCGATCTCAGTTAGGTGCCCGACCCGGGTGCCGTCCACCCGCTCGATCCGGTCCACCCGCCAGAGCCGCTGGTCGCCCTCCTTGACCTCGCCGCGAGGAGGGAGTGCTCGCACCTTGTCGCCACGACGCGGAGACCGACCGGGCAACTCGACGGCTTCGGGCTGGTGCCGTTCGAAGACGAGCCCGAAGGTTCTGCGCTTTACGAGCGCGGAGACTTCCTTCTCCAGGTCAGCGCCCAACTGAGCATCGGCTTTGCGCGCCGCTCGTAATAGTTCGGTCAGTCTCGACACCGGCGTCAGTCCTCACTCTGCGGATTCGCTAGGCCCGCCTCGATGCTGTTGGGTTGCGCGGCCAACCTAGCCTGGCGGGCTCGCCGACCCGTCTCCCCGCGCCGCTCTGGCTCCCTCGTGAGTCAGTCGGTGCCCGTCGGACCCTCGGTGCTCTTGTCGCCGCAAGGCGTGTCACCTGCGGGGCTGCCTGCTGCCCGAGAGGCGGTCCCGAAGTCTTCGCAGTAAATGGGCTATTCACTGCGGCGGGCCGCTACCCTGGGCGGTGCTGGCCTGCACGGATCGGCACCTCGCGTCTGCGACTCGTCGGCACGTTTACTGCGAGACGGGGATGGGGGCCGCGATGACGGCGAGACGATCGCTGGTGCCGGTCGGTGCGGACACGGCCACCGTTGACTGGGAGACCGCCTCGGCGGCGTTCCTCGAACGGGCGTTGTCTCCCGGCACCAGGCGCGTGTACTCCCTCACGTTGACCGCCGTCGGTCACCACTTCGGCTCGGTGCCCCTTGCGGCGGTGGGACGTTCCGATCTTGCCCTGGCCGTCTCGGCGGCATACTCGGACGTTGCGCCAGCGACCTGGAACCGGGTGGTCGCGACCATGCGCTCGTTCATCTCGTTCACCGCACGAATGGGCTGGGTGGACGAACGCCTCGCTGACGGGCTGGAGCGCAGGCGCCTCCCGGAGGACCACAGCCGGTCCCTGAGTCGCGACCACCTAGAGCGACTCTTCACCAAGCGCGGCGTCTCGATCCGAGACCGCACCCTGTGGCGGCTGCTGTATGAGACGGGGGCCCGCGCCGAAGAGGTGCTCCGGCTCAACGTCGAGGACGTCGATCTCGCCAACAAGCGCGCCTACACCGTCCGTAAGGGTGGTGACCGAGATGTGTTGCACTTCCAGACCGCGTCCGCTCGCCTGCTGCCCACGGTCATCGACGGCCGTGTCCGCGGGCCGTTGTTCCTTGCCAGCCGTCCAGCGCCTGCTAGCCGGGCGGTCCCCTCGAACGACTTGTGCCCGACGACGGGCCTTGCGCGCCTGTCCTACCGCCGAGCCGCCCAGGTGTTCGGCGAGGCATCGGATGGGCACACCCTCCATCAACTGCGCCACTCGGCGATCACGCACCTCGCCGAGGCGGGCGTCCCGCTGCCGTTGCTCATGGCGAAGTCCCGCCACGCATCGCTTCGGACCTTGCAGCGGTACGCCCGCCCCAGCGTGGAGGCGGTGGCCGCGCTGACGGCCGAGCATGATCCGGCAGCGCGCCGCCGAGCCTGATCGATCCGACAGGCCCGGAGGCCAGCCCGCCACTAGCCCACCCCCTCACTCTCAGACTTCTTAGAGTCGCTCTAGGCGTGGTTGCCTCGCTCGGCGCCCAGGGCGCGCACGAGTGCCGGAAGCCAGTCCGCCTCGGTCGCCCCTGGGAGAATGACGACCACGATGCTCCCGGTGGCGTTCGGTTGCGTCCCAGGGCAGTGGCAGCCCAGCGCCAAGCACCGCTTCCCCACGCCGCCGCCGCGATGGAAAGAGCGCCCGTGGTTGCACTCGCAGTTGGGGTTGGGAAGTCGGGATGCGTTGGTACCGCGCTGCTCGCGCTCGCGTGCTGCACAGTCTCGGCATCGGTGGGCCATCTCAGGCCACCCCGTTCCGCGCTCCGTGCCCAGCGCGCGCCGGATCCACCTGCTGGTCGATGTACTGCTCCACGTCCTCCGGGCGGAACCGGACCAAGCGACCCAGCCGGACGGTCGAGATCAGGCCATCGCGGACCGCCATCCGCACGAACCGGGTCGAGACGCCGAGACGGTCGGCGGCCTCTCCCATGGTGAGCAGGCGGATGGGCTGAGGATTCTCGTGCATGGGGACCTCCTGGATAGTCGTTGATGCTTTCACCCCTTCTCAAGGAGAACTTGGCGGTCGGACAGGGCGTGGAGGGGGCGCTCGATGTCTCAGGCTGCGCACGGCGGCTCAGGGCTGTTCCCAGGTCCTGGCGGCGCTGCTCGACGTACCGTCGGCGCGCCTCTGCCTTGGCCTTCGTGACGCCACTGAAGACTTGCCCCGTGTCGGCGTCGCGCCAGAACTTGCGGGTGGAGGTAGCGATCAACCTGCCGTTGTTGTCGGCTAGGTAGCGCGCCTGGCTTTCCGCGAAGCGCGCCTGCTTGAACAGGTAATCGTGGTGGCGCGACCCACTGACGCGGTAGCGACGGAGGTTAGGACGACCGAGTCCCGCGCGACGAGCCAGGTCGCGGCTAGCCACCGGATCCAGAAGGGCGCCGTGGAGTAGGAGGTGCATGTGGAGGCGCCCGCTGCGGTGGCGCTCCACGACCGCGCACATCTCGATGCCGCGCTTGCGCAGGATTCGCTGGATGCGCCCGAGGGCATCGTGGGGGTCCACGACCTGCTCGGGTCGCATGGTGAGGGTGAGCATCTGTTCCGGACGAGCCATCTCGATAGCCGCCGCAGATTGAACTATGTGCGTATGGATGCAGTGGGGACAGTCGAGCCGTCGGCACTTCGCCGGTTGGTGCCAAGAGCCATCGACCATCCTCAGGACCGGCTTTGAGGGACACCACCGAGGGCGCGTCCACCAGTTGCACGACCTCAGAGACCGGGCACGGTCATAGCGTGTGTCTGACAGATCAAGATGGCTCTCGTCCGCCGGGCGCGTAGGCATCGCGACTCCTCATGCCGGTGGCAGGAGGTGGGAAGCGCGTGCTCAGGGCACCCAGCGGCTCCACCCGTCCTCCGTGGTCACCCCTTTGGAGGAGATGGCGTGCAGGGGACAGGCCCGGCGCCAGAGGCCGTGGAGGGGTGAATCGCAGTCCGGCTAGGAGCGCTTGGCGTGCATGTCCACGACGTCCGCCCCGGGCGCGGCAAGGCCGGACAGAAAGGGGCGGCCGCGGAGCAGTGAGTCACGCCGGGCTCGCTCCGACGTCAGCCCCAGGTAGATCTCCGTGGTCGCGCTCGACTTGTGATGCAGCGTGGCAGAGACCGTCCGTAGCGCGGCGTCGTACCCGGTGTCGGCGGACATTGAGTCGAAGAGCACCCGAGCCACCGACCGCCTCAACGTGTGGCACCCCTCGTCCCGGGTCGGGAAACCGAGTGCGGCCAGCGCGCTCTGGACGACGCGCTCCCCGTGGGTCATCGGGCGGGTGGGGGACCACGCTGTGGCCGTTCGCAAGCGGCTCTTGGACCCGTCAGCGTTCGTCACCCAGCAGTAGACCGTCCGGACACGTGCGGGGAACAAGTAGTCCGACGTGCGCAGCGGCCTGCCGATGTCCCGCGCATAGGTGTGCATCCACCGCTCAAGTTCGGCACGCAGGTCTGCGGTGACAGGGAACCGGTCATCGATCCCGCTCTTGCTGACGTGGACGCGAAGGGTCTCCGTCGCCAGGTCGACGTCCCCCACCTTCAGCGAGATAGCCGTGCCGCCCCGGAATCCCGTGTTGATCAGCATCGCGAGGAAGCCTCGATCACGTGGGTCGTGCGCAACATCGAGCAGGCGAACGAGGTCATCCGGGGCCAATCGCAAGCGATCCCGCCGAACTGGCGTGAGGGACTCAACGTCCTGGAGGAGGTCTCGCTTCAAGTACCCCCGCCGGGTCGCCCAGCGAAAGAACGACCCCAGTCGCGTCCGGTAGTAGTTCGCCGTGGTTGCCTTGATCGGCGGCCGGTGAACACCGTCGCGAGTCACATGCTGGTGGCGCAGGCCGCCATCGCCGTAGAACCAGTCGGCTACCTTCTCGGACTTCATGTGCCGCAACTGGACGTCGCCGTACCAGGAGGTGAACCGCCTGAGCACGAACCCTTCGTTCTTCACGGTCGCCGCCGAGCAGGTGGCCGCTCGGAAGCGGAGGTACTCCTCGACCGTCTCCCCGAGCCGATGCTGCTGTGTCATGGCGTCCGCCAACCTTCCGTGTCGCGCGGCTCCCGGGGCACAGCCACGTAATCTGAGGTCGTTGGCGGACGACGTTTGCCGCAAGGTAGCGCTGCCTGCCGCTCAAATCAAACAAGTGTTTGACTCCTTAGAGTGGCTCTAAG
>NZ_JBTSDU010000042.1:0-21623 GCF_054605595.1 Georgenia sp.
CGGGCCGGCACCCCTCCTGGGGTGCCGGCCCGGCGGCGTTCGGCTCGGGACGGTGCTCCTGTCCCCACTCCTCGACCGATTCTTGGCTCCCCGGCGGCGCGGCCGGCGGGGTGACTGACGCTCATGTCCCCACTCCTCGACCGATTCTTGGCTCCAACGGTCGGGATGGGTTCGACGCAGCCATACCGCCGTCAGCTCCGGGCGCGGCGCCCGGCCCTGGCGGAGAAGGCATCCATGGCGGAGAGCACCGCCGGCGCCTGCCACCCCGGTCCCGCTCGCGGGTTGTGGTCAGGCTCATCGCCCCGGACTCCTCGACGGCGGACAACGCGGTGCGGGCGGCCCGCTCCGAGATGCCCAGCTCCGTGGCGACGATGGCGGGGGTGGGCGACGGCGAGGTCGAGGACGCCCCACGCGGAGGAGTCCGACCGGGCCCTGAGGTCAGCGCGCCATGCCTCCTTGATGGCGATGAGCTCGGCGGCCAGCTGGCGACCGTCGGCGGCGGCGGCGAGGGCAGCGCGGCCCATCTGGTCGACGATGGGGGTGAGATCCCCGCTGCGGTACGCCGTCAGGGCGTCGTAGTAGTCAGCGGTGGATCGCAGCAGGCCTGCGGAGACCGGCGCGGTCGCGTACCGCGTCATCTCGCGCGACTTCAGAGCGGTGTGCACCAGGGCGCGGCCGACGCGGCCGTTGCCGTCCTCGAACGGGTGGATCGTCTCGAACTGGGCGTGCAGGACGGCAGCAGCCACCAGTGGCTGGATGTCTCCGCGGGCGTCGAACGTGGCCAGATCGTCGATCAGCTCGGGCACGCGGTCGTGGTGGGGTGGGACGAACTCGGCGTGGTGCGGGATGGTGCCGGGCTCTCCGACCCAGACGGTCAGCTCGCGCCAGCGTCCGGCGATGTCGGGTTCGCTGTGGTCCATCAGCAGCCGGTGCAGCTCGAGGATGGTCTCGGCGTCGAAGCGCACGATCTCGGCCGTGGACTGATCCGCCAGCGCGGCCACATCGCGCGGGAGGTGAATCGAGGCCTCGGCGATCAGGCGTACCGCCGGATCGTCACGGGACATGGCGGTCCACTCCCCGCCCACGGGCAACCCTCGTCGGGCTCCCGGCTGGCGATCGCGCCTCGTGCTGACCCTTCCGTATCGGCCCACCGCTGCGGAACCATCACCCCAGATCCTTCCGTAACGGAATCGCGTGGGCGAGGGGCGTTGGTAAAGGGACGCCCAAGAGATCACAGCCGGGTGGGGTTCGAGCCTTGAGGATCTTCGGATCCTCTGCGACCGGCTGGGACCCCTCGTGTCCGCGACGTCGGCCTCCTCGACTCGGCGGCCCACCGACCCTCATCTGTGCTCTCCGGCATCGACGCCTACCCCGACATCCACGTCAAAGCCACAGTCCTGCTCGAGTCGATCGTCCGCAACCACCCGCTGATCGACGGCGACAAGAAGCTCGGCGGTGTAGCCGTCGTCGTCTTCTACGGTCTTCTACGGCATGACCGGATGGACCCTCGTAGCGCATGCGCCCGTAGTAGACAGTGTCCGCTGAACGAGGGACGTCACCGATGCGTTGGGCAGATTCGGCGACCCGTTCATCGCCTCGACGGAACGTTTCGCGGGTCAGCATCGAGTCTCTGTCGGGATGGCGGGATTCGAACCCACGACCTTCCGCTCCCAAAGCGGACGCGCTACCAACCTGCGCCACATCCCGTCACGCCATCGGCGCTCCCAGGATTCTACGGGCTTGCGCAGCTCCCCCGGTCCGCCCCGGCGAGGCCCGGTCTCGCGGGCGTCGTATCGCGGCCCGCGACGGCCGACGGTTCCGCTGTGGTTAGAATCCATCGTGCGGTTCGCCGCCACGCGGGTGTAGCTCAATGGTAGAGCCTCTGCCTTCCAAGCAGATGGTGCGAGTTCGATTCTCGTCACCCGCTCCCGGCGCGGCCCGCGAGCCGGATCGTCACCGGGTACGCCGTCGCCCCGTATGACAAAGGCCCTCCCACCTCGTCGGTGGGAGGGCCTTCGCACATCAGGGTGCAGCGAGGATCAGTCCTCGACCAGCATGCCCCTCTGGTAGGCCTTGGCCAGTCGCCGCGGCACCTTCACCTCGCGGCCCTGGACGCGGACGGCGACGAGCTCGGTGAGCGCGGCCTTCCACTGGGACCGGCGAGAGCGGGTGTTGCTGCGGGACATCTTGCGCTTGGGAACTGCCATGCCCTTGCCGCTCCTTCCGTCAGTTGGGGGATCATGCCGACACCACCCGTCCAGCAGGGCGGGCGTGCGCGGCCAACCGGAGCAGCCTACACCGACCGCGACGTCGCCCACGCCCCACCTGGTCCACCGGCGGCTGTGACGTTCGCCGCGCGCCGGCCCGCGCCCACCGGCGGTCCGGTGCGCTCGGCGCCGACCGGTCGGCGCCGGCCACCCGGCAGGTCAGGCGCGGTTGCCATAGCGCCGACGGAACTGCTCCACGCGCCCCGCGCTGTCCACCACTCGCGAGCGCCCCGTGTAGAACGGGTGCGACGCCGAGGAGATGTCGACGTCGACGACCGGGTACGAGTGACCGTCCTCCCACGCCACGGTGCGCTCGGAGGTGAGCGTGGAACGAGTAAGGAAGGCGAGGTCGGCGGACTTGTCCCGAAAGACGACGGGTGCGTAGCCGGGGTGGATGGTCTGCTTCATGGACGGATCCCTTCTGAGAACGGTTATCGTCGCACCTCCATAACGCGCGCTACCACCAGACATTCCCGAGCGATACTGCTGCCGTGCCCCACTCCGCCATGCCGGCCCCGACCGCGGCCTCGGCCCGGATCGCCGTCCCGGCCCGGATCACCGTCCCGCAGGAGCGCCCATGAGCGCCCTGCGCCTGGTCCGCGGCGTCGACACCACAGCCGAGATCGAGGTGCGCCACTCCCGCTTCCGCACGGTACTGCGCCGGGTGGACGAGGAGGAAGGCGCCCGCGCGCTGGTCGCCGAGGCGCGCCGCCGCTACCCCGACGCCCGCCACCACTGCTCGGCGTTCATCGTCGAGGTCCCGGGAGCGAACCGGACCGAGCGGTCCTCCGACGACGGCGAGCCCGCCGGCACCGCCGGCACGCCGATGCTCGAGGTGCTCCGCGGCTCCGGGCTGAGCGACGTCGCCGCCGTCGTGGTGCGCTACTTCGGCGGCATCAAGCTCGGCACGGGCGGTCTGGTCCGCGCCTACACCGACGCCGTGCACGCCGCGCTGGCGCAGGCGCCCCGGGTGCGCCTCGAGCGGCTCGAGCTGTGGCAGGTCGACCTCCCGCACGCCGACGCCGGGCGCACGCAGGCCGAGCTGCACGGCCGTGGCGTCACGGTGCACGACGTCGCGTACGGCGCCGCCGCCGTCCGGCTCACGCTGGCGACCGGCGACGGCGCGGCGCTGGTGGAGCTGCTCGCCGCCCTCACCGCCGGTACCGCGGAGCCGGTGCCCGCGGGCACGACCGTGATCGAGCACCCGATCGCATTGCTCTAGTTCCACTAGAGCAACTATGGTGGAAACATGTTGCTCCGCATCGACCCCACCTCGGCCACGCCGCTGTTCGAACAGCTCGCGGTCCAGGTCCGCACCGCCGTCGTGCGCGGGGACATCGGCTCGGGCGAGCGGCTCCCGGCGGCACGTGAGCTCGCCGAGTCGCTGGCGGTGAACCAGCACACCGTGCTGCACGCCTACCAGCTCCTCCGGGACGAGGGCCTGATCGAGCTGCGGCGCGGGCGCGGAGCCGTTGTCACCGCCCGCGCCACCGAGCACTATGCGCGCCTGGGCGAGGCCATCGCCACCGTCCGCCGCGAGGCCGACGTGCTCGGCCTGCCCCGGTCCGCCGTCGCCGCCATGATCGCCACCCCCGAGGAGAACCGATGAGCACCGCCGATCCCCGCCCGCCGCTCCCCCACCGGGGCCGTGCCTGGCTCTTCGGCGTGGCGGTGCCCCTGGCGGTCCACCTCGGGGCCGGCCTGCTCGTCCGGTCCTGGCTGCCCCGGCTGCCCGACGAGGTCGCGCTCCACTGGGGAATCGACGGCGTGGACCGCGTGGGCCCGGTCAGCGAGCTCCTCATCACGACGGCGGCCCTCGGCGGCCTGGGTTTCGTGGTGCTGGCCGTACTGGCCGTGAGCGTGGGTCGCACCGCACTCACGCGTCGGATGGTCCTCGCCCTCGCGACGGGCACCGCCGTGTTCTTCGCCGGGCTGCTCCTCACCCAGGCCTGGACGCAGCTCGACCTCGCCGACCCGTGGCAGGCCCCCTCCCCCGACCTCCCCCTCATCGTGGTCACCGTCCTCGCGGTCGGCGCCGGGGCCCTCGCGGGCGCACTCGCCGGGCGCGACCCCGAGCTCCCGGCGGACGCGCCCCTGCCCGCGGATGCGGCCCGGTCCGATCTCGGTGCCCAGGAGCGCGCGGTGTGGACACAGCAGGTCGCCGCCGGGTCACGCCGGCACCGATGGGGCTGGCTGGGCCTTGCGCTCTACGTCACGGGCGCACTGGCCCTGTCGATCCTGACGCAGATGTGGTTCGGGGCCGTCATCATGCTCGCGCTGGTCCCGCTCATGCTGACCATGCTCGTGTGGGACGTGCGGGTGGACGCCGCCGGGCTCACCGTGCGGGGCCGCCTGGGCTGGCCCCGCCAGTACGTGCCTGCGGCGGAGATCCTGCGGGCGGACGTGGCGGAGATCTCCCCGTTCCGCCAGTTCGGCGGGTGGGGCCTACGCACCTCCGTCGACGGGCGGACCGGCGTCGTGGTGCGCAAGGGCGAGGCCATCGCCGTCGAGCGGACCGGAGGTCGCCGCCTCGTCGTCACAGTCGACGACGCGGCCACCGGGGCCGCACTCCTGAACACCTTCGCCGAGCGTGCCCGGGCCACCACCGCCGCCGCCTGACACCGCGGCACCCCACGTCGCCGCGGGACGCGCTAGGGTGAGCACGGCCTCAGCGCCGGTCTCCGCCGGCGACCAGCCGCCGCGCACACCGAGAGGATGCCGCCATGAGCACGATGCTCGTCGCCCGCTCCTTCGCCGTCGTGCCCGTGTGCCGGCGCAGCTGTCCGTAGAGCGCCCGGCTTCCCTGCGGCCACCGCCGCATCCCTGGCGCTCCAGCCTCACCCCGAGCGCGCCCGCGCTCCCCTCCGGCCTCATCCCGGCCCCGTCCGGGGCACGGCTCAACCCACCCAGGAAGAGAACACCATGGCTCAGATCTACGACGACGTGACCGCTCTCATCGGCCGGACCCCGCTCGTCCGCCTCAACAAGATCACCGACGGCGCCGGCGCCACCGTGCTGGCCAAGCTCGAGTTCTACAACCCGGCCAACTCCGTCAAGGACCGCATCGGCGTCGCCATCGTCGAGGCCGCGGAGCGGGCCGGTGCCCTCAAGCCCGGTGGCACGATCGTCGAGGCGACCTCCGGCAACACCGGCATCGCCCTGGCCATGGTGGGCGCTGCCCGCGGGTACGACGTCGTCCTGACGATGCCGTCCTCGATGAGCAGGGAGCGCCGGGCCCTGCTGCGTGCGTTCGGCGCCGAGCTCGTCCTGACCGAGCCGGCGGACGGCATGCGCGGCGCCATCGAGAAGGCGAACGAGATCGCGGCCTCGCGCCCCGGTTCCGTCCTGGCCCAGCAGTTCGCCAACCCGGCCAACGTCGAGGTCCACCGCCGCACCACCGGCGAGGAGATCTGGGCGGACACCGACGGCGCCGTGGACGTGCTCGTCTCCGGGATCGGCACGGGCGGCACGATCACCGGCGCCGGCGGCCTGCTCAAGGAGCGCAAGCCCAAGGTCCGGCTCGTCGCGGTCGAGCCGGCGGAGTCCCCGATCCTCAACGGCGGCGCCCCCGGCCCGCACAAGATCCAGGGGCTCGGCGCGAACTTCGTGCCCGAGATCCTCGACACCGACCTCTACGACGAGGTGATCGACGTCGACGCCGAGACGGCCGTGGCGTACGCCCGTCGCGCCGCCACCGAGGAGGGCCTGCTCGTGGGCATCTCCTCGGGCGCCGCCCTCGCCGCCGCCGCCCAGCTGGCCAAGCGTCCCGAGCTCGCGGGCAAGACGATCGTCGTCATCGTCCCCGACTTCGGCGAGCGCTACATCTCCACCATCCTCTTCGAGGGCCTGGCCGACTGACGTGCACGACTCCCACGTGCCGATGGGCCGGTTGCTGATGGAGGACCTCTGGGCCGCGCGCCGCCACGACCCGGCGGCCCGCACGCTCCTCGAGGTCGCCCTGGCCTACCCCGGCGTGCACGCACTGTGGATCCACCGGCTGGCGCACCGTATGTGGCACGCCAGCCCGCTGCTGAGGCTGCCCGCCCGCCTGGTCTCCCAGGCGACGCGGGCGCTCACGGGGATCGAGATCCACCCCGCGGCGTCGCTGGGTCGGCGGATGTTCATCGACCATGGCATGGGCGTGGTCATCGGGGAGACCGCCGAGGTGGGTGAGGACGTGGTGATCTTCCACGGCACCACGCTCGGCGGGACCTCGATGCACCGCGGCAAGCGTCACCCCACCGTCGGGGACCGCGTGATGATCGGGGCGGGCGCCCAGGTGCTCGGGCCGGTGCGTATCGGAGACGACGCCCGGGTGGGTGCCAACGCCGTCGTCGTCAAGGACGTCCCGGCGGGCTCCGTCGCCGTCGGGGTGCCCGCGAAGGTCCGGCCGAGCCCGGCCCCCGCGACCGCGGCGGAGTGGTACATCGATCCGGCGATCTACATCTGAACGCGCCCGCACCTCGACGGCTGTCGCGCGGCGCGGGCTCAGCGGGCGGTGACGCGCGGCGCCCGTTGGCAGCGTGGGCACCAGAACACGCGCCGCCCGGCCATCTGCGCCTGCGTCACCCGCGATCCGCAGACGAGGCACGGCAGCCCGGAGCGGTGGTAGACGTACCAACGGTCCGCCTCCTGGTGCCGGTCCTCGGGGCGCGTGGTGACGATCCGGCCGGTGTCGACGCCGTCGGCCATGAGGTCGGCGAGGTCCGCCCACATCGTGCGCAGGCTCGCGGCCGGGACGTCGCGGCCCAGCCGGCGGGGGTGCACCCGGGTGCGGTAGAGCGCCTCGGCCCGGTAGATGTTGCCGACGCCGGCGATGACGCCTTGGTCCATGAGCAGCTCCGCAACGGTGCGGCGCCGGGCCCGTACCCCGTGCACGAACGCCTCGACGTCGCCGTCGGCGCGCAGCGGATCGGGGCCGAGCCGGGCCTGTACCGCCGCCTTCTCCTCGGGGGTGATGACCTCGCACGCGGTCGGGCCGGTCAGGTCCGCGACGCCGTGCTCACCGAGCAGGCGCACCCGCACGGCGCCGCGCGGCGCGGGCACCCGCCACGGCCTGCCGGGACCGACGCCCGCCGGCGCACCCGTGGCGGCGTCGGCGCCGCCGCCCCCGGCGATCACCGCCACGACGCCGTCCGCGTCCTCGAAGGCCTCGTCCGGGGAGACCGCCAGCGCGGTCTCCTCCTCCGCCACCCGCCGCCGCGGGGCCCCGATGGCGTGCGGGGCGCGGAAGGTCTCGTCGCCGGCGAAGGTCCACGAGCCGTACAGCCCGAGGTGCACACGCAGCCACCGCACGTCGCCGGCATGCTCGGGGGCGTGCGAGGGCGCGGGGGCGGCGGAAGGTTCGGGGGCGAACGCCAGGAACAGATGCTTGCCGTGTGCCTCGGTGCCCACGAGCGCCTGCCCGTCCAGCAGGGCGGCGCCGCCGGCGAAGCGGCCCTGGGGGGAGCTCACCGCGAGGTGTTGCCCACCGAAGAGCTCGGCGAAGGCGTGCGCGAGCCGGTGGACGGTGTGGCCCTCAGGCATCGAGGTCCTCCGCCGTGGTCGCCGGCTCCGGGGCCGTCCAGTGCGCCGGCGCGTCCCAGGCCGCCTGCCGCAGCTCGACCATGCCCGCGGCGAACGGGTTGAGCGCGGTGCCCTCCTGGAGGTAGTGCGCGCGTGCCTCGGCCCGCAGCGCCCGCGGGAGCGTGCCGTCCGCACGCACCACGCGCCACCAGGGCACCTCGGCCCCGTAGGCGGCCATGATCGTGCCCACGTGCCGCGCTGAGCCGTGGCCGGTGTGCGCGCGCACCGCCTCCGCGACGAGGCCGTAGGTGCTCACCTTGCCCCACGGGATCTGGTCGACGACGTCGAGCACGAGCTCGGTGAGCTCGGTCCTCTCAGGCTTCACCCCCCTATGATCTCAGGACGATGAGCAACGACACCACCACCATGCCGGCGTCCGATCCTCTTCCATCCCGCTGCGAGCACTGCGATGACTCGGTGCCGCACGAGCACCTCGACGTCAAGGTCGTCATCGAGGAGTCGCGCACCCGGGCCAGGGACCGGGCCGTCCGGCAGCTCGCGCTCGCGGCGGCATTCCTGATCGTGGCGGCGGTGGTCGCGGCAGTCGCCGCCGGGATCGGCGCCACGCTCGGCGCGGCGGCGCTGGCCGCCGCCGGGTGGGTCGTCGCCAACGCGGTGGCGCTCGGCGTCGTCGGGGTGCTCCGCGCGCGGACGTCCGACGGCCGCGCGCTCGTCAGCGCGGCGCTGACCGCCGCGGGGCTGATGCCGCTCGTCGCGCTGCTCGTCGCTGCCCTGGTCGGCGGCTGGCCGGCGGGTCTCGTCGCCGCGGCGACCTGGCTGTTGTGCGGCGCGGTGGCCGAGGGGCTGCGCGCCCGCACGTGGCGCGCCCTCCTGCTCGCCCCGGGCGACGCCGGCGAGCGGGCCCGTGCCCGGGCCGTCGGGGAGCGCGCGAACGTGCGCACGGCGGGCGCCGGCCACTGGCTGGTGCCGGGTGTCGCCGTCGGTCTCGCCACCTGGCTGCTCACGCCGTTGCCCGTCGCGGTGCTCGTCCTCGTGCCGCTGAGTATCGCCCTCACCGCGCTCGCCGCCTCCCGGACGGCCCGCGGGCAGCACGGCTAGCGGTCGCCGTAGAGCGACCTCATGTACCGCTCGACCGCCAGCTTGTCGGCTGCGAAGCCGCCATAGCCGGCGTCCATCATGGCCTCATTGATGCCTCGGTCCAAGTCGCGGTCGTCCATGCCCGAAGGCAGCTGGATCTCCCACTCGACGCCGGTGGGAGGCAGCGGCGTCTGCGACATCTCGAGGTAGCCGTCGATACTGTCCCGGATCATGTCAAGGTCTTCCTGAGTGGCCGGTCGCTTGGACCGCTCCTCGACCCCGCCGCGGATTCGGACGACCGTGGTCAGCCCAGGCGGGCACTGAACCCCGCGGACCCAGTTCGGTCCCGCCAGGTACGCCACCAACGCTCCCCAGCCGTTCGGCGGGAGCCGCGTCCAGCCGTCCATGTCGGCGTCCGCCGTCGCGGCGGACACCACGGTGAAGTCGTCCCACGTCCTCATCGGTGTCTCCCCACTGCTACGGCGTCGATGTCAGCATCCCGGGAACCAGCAGTACCCGGTCCCGAAGCAGTTGACGTCCGGCGTCCGCAGCGCGGGAGACATGGTGGTTGATCTGGACCCACCCGTCCCAGCGCGGGACCCTCCACCCGTTCCAGGCGTTCCCCGTCGTCCGCGATCTGTAGTCGAGGACACCGGAGGAATCCACCGACACGCGTCCCATACCGAACCGGCCGTCACGTCGATCCGTGGGGCCGCTCGAACCCGTCACACCTGCCCCGATTCTCGACCCTTGCATCTTCCACCCGTCCGCGGGTTAATACAAGGACGGCCGTAGAAAAGAGGACAACAGCACCCCACCGACAGAGCCGCTTCCGGTGCCGTGAAGGCGCCCCCAGGAGGACATCGTGACCATCCGCGTCGACATCGACGGCTTCGGCCGCAACTTCACCCGCGCCGTGCTCGTCACGGGGGCGGACATCCAGATCGTCGGCGTCAACGACCTCACCGACACCAAGACTCTCGCGCACCTGCTCAGGTACGACTCGGTCCTGGGGAGGCTGCCGGCGGAGGTCCACGCGTCCGAGGGCGCGATCACCGTCGGAGCCATGACCTTCAAGGGGTATGCGGAGACCGAACCCGCCACCCTGCCGTGGGGTGAGCTCGGCGCCGACATCGTCATCGAGTCCAGCGGGCGGTTCACCGACGCCGCGAAGGCGCGGGCGCACCTGACCGCCGGCGCGAAGAAGGTCATCCTCTCCGCCCCGGGCAAGCACGAGGACGCCACGTTCGTGATGGGGGTCAACCACACCGATTACGACCCGGCCCAGCACCACATCATCCCCAACGTCCCGTGCACCACCAACTACCTCGCCCCGCTGGCCATGGTGCTCGACCAGGAGTTCGGCATCGTGCGCGGCCTGATGACGACCGTCCATGCCTACACCGGGGACCAGAACCTGCAGGACGGCCCGCACCGGGGCGCGCGCCGCGCCCGCGCCGCGGACGGGCGAACGATGAGACCGGCCACCCCGGCGGAGCCGGAGTACCTCCGCCGGGCCGGCATCGCGCACCACGTCCGCCGCCGCCTGCCGCCGATGGGAACGGCAGCGACCTGACGGCACACGTGCGGCGGCTCAGGGCCGAGGCCCCCGCACACCACATCCCAGGCCTTCCCCAGGGCGACCCGAAGGACCACACCATGTCCACGATCAGCAGCGGAACGACCACACCGGCCACCCCGGCGGACCCGGGCGGCCCAGCCCCCCTGCCACGCACGAGACTGCTCGACCGGATGGAGGTTGCCGACCGCACGGTGGCCTACTACTTCGAGAAGCCCCCGGGGTTCGAGTACAGGGCCGGCCAGTTCGCCGACTACACCCTGCTCCACCCGTCCGAGACCGACAGCGAGGGCGACATCCGCGGCTTCACGCTCACCAGCGCACCGTACGAGCCGCGGCTGATGGCCACCACCCGGCTGCGCGACACCGCCTTCAAGCGCGTCCTGCGCGAACTGCCGATCGGCAGCGAGCTCCTCCTCGACGCTCCCTATGGCTCCTTCACCCTGCACCACAACGCCGCCAGGCCGGCGGTCTTCCTCGCCGGCGGGATCGGCATCACCCCCGTACGCAGCATCGCCCTGCAGGCAGCGCACGAGGGCACGGGCCCCCGCATCACCGCGTTCTCCGCCAACCGGCGCCCCGAGGACGCAGCCTTCCTCGACGAGCTCGGCCGGCTCGGCGAGACGAACCCGAACTTCACCTTCGTCCCCACCATGACCCAGCCCCAGAAGTCCCGGATCGCCTGGGAGGGCGAGACCGGGCACGTGGACCAGGCCATGCTCTCCCGTCATGTCGACGACCTGACGGCGCCGATCTACTACCTCAGCGGCCCTGCCGGGATGGTCCGGGCAATGCGCGACGTCCTCAACGGTGCCGGTGTCGACGACGACGACATCCGCACCGAAGAGTTCTCCGGCTACTGACCCGACCGCTCCACCACCGGACCCGAAGGAGTTCGTGATGAACGCCGTCGTCATGGAAGG
This sequence comes from Georgenia sp., assembly GCF_054605595.1. Lineage (NCBI taxonomy): Bacteria > Bacillati > Actinomycetota > Actinomycetes > Allobogoriellales > Allobogoriellaceae > Georgenia > Georgenia sp. The sequence goes on from NZ_JBTSDU010000042.1 coordinate 11,373, forward strand.
AACATCATGAGCGACCCGCTCAACGCCCTGGCCGAGGCCGGCGTCTCCATCTGGTTGGACGACCTCAGCCGGGAGCGACTCGTCTCGGGCACCCTGGCCGACCTCGTCGCGCACCACCACGTCGTCGGTGTCACCACCAATCCGACCATCTTCGCCAGAGCCATCACCGGCGGCCACGCCTACGACTCGCAGGTTTCCGACCTCGCCGTCCGGGGAGTGGACGTCGGGGAGGCACTGCGCGCACTGACCACCTTCGACGTGCGTTGGGCCTGCGACGTGCTCCGACCGGTGTACGAGGCCACCGACGGCGTCGACGGCCGGGTGTCGATCGAGGTCGACCCCCGGATCGCCCGCGACACCATGGCCACCATCGCCGAGGCCCGGGCGCTGTGGTGGGCGGTCGACCGGCCCAACCTGTTCATCAAGATCCCCGGCTCTCGCCAGGGACTGCCCGCGATCGCCGCCTGCCTGGCCGAGGGCATCAGCATCAACATCACGCTCATCTTCTCCCTGTCCCGCTATGACGCCGTCATGGACGCCTTCCTCGACGGCATGGAGCAGGCCCGGGCGGCCGGTCACGACCTGTCCACGATCGGCTCCGTCGCCTCGTTCTTCGTCTCCCGGGTGGACACCGAGGTCGACGCCCGGCTGGACGAGCTGGCCACCCCCGCGGCGGCCGAGCTGCGCGGGCGCGCCGCCATCGCCAATGCCCGCGTCGCCTACGAGCACTACGAGCGTGTGTTCGCCTCGCCCCGATGGGCGTCCTTGCGCGCGGCCGGGGCCCACCCCCAACGGCCCCTGTGGGCCTCGACCTCCACCAAGGACCCCGCCTACCCCGACACCCGGTACGTCGTCGACCTCGTCGCCCCCGGCGTCGTCAACACCATGCCCGAGGCCACCATGCGCGCCGTTGCCGACCACGGCCAGGTCCATGCGGAGTCGGTCCACGCCGGGTACGGCGACGCTCACGACGCTCTGGCCGCGCTCCGGCGCCTCGGCATCGACTACGACGACGTGGTGCAGACCCTCGAGGACGACGGACTGTCCACCTTCGAGGCCAGCTGGCAGATCCTCGGCGACCAGCTGGCCACCCGCCTCTCGGCCCCGCCGGCACCGGGCCGGACCTGACCCGACTCGCGCGAGAGCGGGGCATCTCGCCGAGCACGCCCCAAGGGGTCATCCGTCACCGGCACCGCCTGCTCGGCAGCCGGGTGGCCGGCAGGCGATGATCCGTCGCGCCGAGGTGGGCCCACCTGAGAGGCTGACCGGGTGCACACCACCGACACTCCGATCGCCGCCTCCACCCCGCCCGGCTACCGCCTGGACGACTTCGACGCCGGCGCCCACCGGGACGCAGCCCTCGACGTGAGCGCCTGGGCGTTCGCCGAGGAGCAGCCCGCCGAGGACGTCGCGGTGCAGCCGTGGGCGCTCGAGGCCGGCCGCTCGGTGGGCGTGTGGGACGAGCGCGGCGCCACGCCGCGGCTCGCGGCGTTCCACTCCTCCTACGCCTTCACCCTGCCGGTACCCGGCGGGGCGGCGCTCCCGGCCGCCGGCCTCACCTGGGTCTCGGTCCACCCGGGGCACCGTCGTCGCGGCCTCGCCCGCGCCATGCTCACCGCCCACCTGGCGCGCACCGCGGCCCGAGGGGAGGCCGTCTCGGTGCTGAACGCGGCCGAGGTCGGGATCTACGGGCGGTACGGGTACGGGATCGCCACGCAGGCGATGCGGATCACGCTGCCGCGGGGTGCGGGGCTGCGTGCGGTGGCCGGCAGCGAGGACCTCGTAGTCGAGCTCGAGACGGCCGACCCGGCACGGCATGCCGAGACCGTCGCTCGGGTCCACTGCGCCGTTGATCGCCCGGGGTGGCTGACGCGCGACACGCTCCCGTTGCGGGCCCGCCGACTGGTGGACCATCCCTCCGAGCGGCGCGGCACCGAACCGCTGCGCGTGGCGCTGGTGCGCACGCTCACCGGTGAGCCGCGGGCCTACGCGATCTTCCGGCGGCACTCGGTGTGGTCCGACTCCCGGGCGCCCGAGGGTGTCGTCCGGGTGCGCGAGGCCGTCGCGACCGACGCGGCGTCCGCCCGGGCGCTGTGGGCCACGCTGACCGACCTGGACCTCATGGGGAGCGTGGAGACCGGCCCGCTCGCCACCGACGACGCGCTGCACGGTCTGCTGCTGGATCATCGCGGCGCACGGGCGAGGGTCAGCGACGACGTGTGGCTCCGGCTGCTCGACGTCCCCGCCGCCCTGGTGGCCCGCCGTTACCAGGCCCCGGTCGACGTGGTGCTGGAGCTGATGGACGCGCTCGTGCCGGCCAACGCCGGCCGCTGGCACCTGCGCGGCGGGCCGGCCGGCGCCGCGGTCGAGCGCACCGACGCCCCCGGCGACCTGACCCTCGACGTCGCCGACCTCGCCGCCGCCTACCTGGGCGGCACGTCGCTCGGGGCGCTCGGGCTCGCCGGTCGGGTCACCGAGCTGCGTGCGGGCGCCCTCGCGCCGGCGTCCGCCGCGTTCGGCTGGCCGGTCGCGCCGGCGAACAGCTGGGGGTTCTGAACCCTACCGACCGGCCTCGAACGCGGTGAGCTGGTCGATCCGACGCTGGTGCCGCTCGTCGCCGGAGAACGGTTCGGCGAGGAAGGCCTCGACGATGGCGATCGCCTCGTCGACGGTGTGCTGGCGGCTGCCGACGGCGACGACGTTGGCGTCGTTGTGCGCGCGGGCCAGCGTTGCCGTGTCGGTGCTCCAGGCCAGCGCCGCACGCACGCCGGGGACCTTGTTCGCCGCGATCTGCTCACCGTTGCCGGAGCCGCCCAGCACGATGCCCAGGCTGCCCGGCTCGGCCACCACCGCCGCGGCCGCCGCGAAGCAGAACGACGGGTAGTCGTCCTGCGGGTCGAACGTCGCGGCGCCGTGGTCCGTCACCGTGTGGCCCGCGTTCGTGAGGTGCTCCCCGAGCGCCGCCTTGAGCTCGAAACCGGCGTGGTCTGATCCGATGTGGATGTGCATGGGGCCATTCTGCCAAGCCGCCCACCGTGCTCGGGACCACGGCGCGGTCGGGCGGGACGTCCGGGCCCTGCCGTAGGGTCGGAGCATGACCTCGACCGACGTGAGCGACCAGCCCGTGCCCACCGACGACGCCGCGGCGATGGACCCGGCCGTCCGCGCGCAGGACGACCTCTTCCGGCACGTGAACGGCAGCTGGCTGCGTGCGCACGTGGTGCCCGCCGACCGCGCCCGCGACGGTTCCTTCCATGCCCTGCGGGACCTCTCGGAGGAGCGGGTGCGCGCCATCATCGACGATGCCGCCGGCGGGGCGCAGACGCCCGGCAGTGCCGCCAACGCTCGCAAGATCGGCGACCTCTTCGCCTCCTTCATGGCGACGGAGCGCATCGAGGCCCTCGGCACGGCCCCGCTGCGCACGGACCTCGAGCTCGTCACCGCGGCGCTGGACCGGTCGGCGCTGGTGCGCGCGATGGGTGCGCTGCAGCCCACCGGGGTCGGCGGCGGCGTCGGCTACGGGGTGGACACGGACCTGAACGACCCCGAGCGCTACGTCGTCTTCTTCGTGCAGTCCGGGCTCGGGCTGCCGGACGAGTCCTACTACCGCGAGGAGGCCCACGCAGCCACGCGGACCGCCTACGTGGCACACGTTGCCGCGATGCTCGCCCTGGCCGGGCTGGTCACCGAGGCGGAGGCGATGGGCGCCGCCGAGCGGGTGATGGCCGTGGAGACCAGGCTCGCCGCGGGCCACTGGGACAACGTCAAGACCCGTGAGGCCGACCTCATCAACAACCCCATGACGTGGGACGAGCTCGTCGCCTCCGCGCCCGGGTTCGACTGGGCGCTGTGGCGCACCGCGCTCGGGGTACCGGCGGACGCGTTCGACCGCCTGCTGGTCGCCATGCCGTCCTACATGCAGCACTTCGCCGCGGCCTGGTCCGAGCTGGCCGTCGACTCGCTGCGGCTGTGGCTGGCGTGGCACGTGGTGCACGCGCGGGCCCCGTACCTCACGCAGGTGATCGTCGAGGAGAACTTCGACTTCTACGGCCGCACGCTCACGGGGGCCCAGGAGCTGCGCGAACGCTGGAAGCGCGGCGTCGCGCTGGTGGAGGGGGCCCTCGGTGAGGCGGTGGGCGAGCTCTACGTCGCCCGGCACTTCCCACCCGAGCACAAGGCGGCGATGCGGCGCCTCGTCGACAACCTCATCGCCGCGTACCGCGAGTCCATCACCTCCCTGGAGTGGATGGGCGAGGAGACCCGGGCCCGCGCCCTGGAGAAGCTGGCGGCGTTCCGGCCCAAGATCGGCTACCCGGACACGTGGCGCGACTACTCCACGCTGGAGATCACCGCCGACGACCTCGTGGGCAACGTCCGCGCCGCGAACCTCTTCGAGGAACGCCGCGACCTCGGCAAGCTCGGCGGCCCCATGGACCGCGACGAGTGGTTCATGCCGCCCCAGATGGTCAACGCCTACTACAACCCGACGATGAACGAGATCGTCTTCCCCGCCGCGATCCTCCAGCCGCCGTTCTTCGACCTCGGCGCCGACGACGCATGGAACTACGGCGGCATCGGCGCGGTCATCGGTCACGAGATCGGCCACGGCTTCGACGACCAGGGCTCCAAGTACGACGGCACCGGCCGCCTCACCGACTGGTGGACCGAGGCGGACCGCGCCGAGTTCGACAAGCGCACCAAGGTGCTCATCGCCCAATACGAGGCCTTCTCCCCGGCCCAGCTCGACGGCTCCCACCACGTCAACGGGGCGCTCACGATCGGTGAGAACATCGGCGACCTGGGCGGGCTGTCGATCGCGCTGACGGCGTACCGGATCGCGCTGCGCGACCAGGGGATCACCGACCTGGCGGAGGCCCCGGTGATCGACGGGCTGACCGCGCTGCAGCGGGTGTTCTGCTCCTGGGCCCGCATCTGGCGCGAGAAGGCGCGCGACGCCGAAGTCATCCGGCTGCTCACGATCGACCCGCACTCCCCCGCCGAGTTCCGCTGCAACGGCGTCGTGCGCAACATGGACGCGTTCGCGCAGGCCTTCGACGTCGCCCCGGGCGACGCGCTCTACCTGCCACCGGCGGAGCGCGTGCGGATCTGGTAGCCGCCGGGCCCGGCCGGCCCCGGAGCGCGCCGCGCCGGGCTCAACCGATCCGGTCGGAGAGCCCGGGGCCGCCGGAGCGCCGCTCGAGCACCAGGGCGACGGCGGCGACGGCGAGCCCGCCGAGCGCCAGCCCCGCGCCCGCTGCCGCCGAGGCCAGGTAGCCGTACCCGGCCGCGATGACCAGGCCACCGACCCAGGCGCCGAGCGCGTTGCCGATGTTCAGCGCGCTGTGGTGCAGCGCCGCGCCGAGCGAGGGCCCCTCCCGGGAGACGTCGAGCAGCCGCATCTGCAGCGCGGGCCCGATGAACTGGGCGGACACCGAGACCCCCAGCGCCAGCAGCACGGCCGGCGCCGGCGAGGTCGCGCCGAGCGAGAACGCGGTCAGGCTGACGACCATCGCACCCAGCCCGAAGAAGATCGCCCCGAACACCGACCGGTCGGTGAGCCGGCCACCCACGAGGGTGCCCCCGATCATGCCGACGCCGAACACGGCCAGGACGAGCGGGACGTGCTCCGCGGCGATCCCGGCGACCTCGGTCATCGTCGGGGTGATGTAGCTGTAGACGGCGAACATGCCGCCGAAGCCGATCGCGCCCGTGCCCATCGCGAGCCAGACCTGGACGGAGCGCAGCGCGCTCACCTCGCTGCGCCAGGTCGCGCCCGCCCCGACCGCCACCGGTGGCACCAGCCGCCAGATGGCCACGAACGCCACGAGCGCGACGACGGCCACGACCCAGTAGAGCGAGCGCCAGCCCGCGCCCTGGCCCAGCGCGGTGGAGAGCGGCACGCCCACCGTCGTCGCGACCGAGAGGCCGACCATGACCTGGGAGACGGACCGGGCCCGCTGCTGGGGCGGGGAGATGTGGGCGGCGACGACGGCGGCGATGCCGAAGTACGCGCCGTGCGGCAGGCCGGCGACGAACCGGGCGACCAGCTCGGTGGTCAGCGTCGGGGCGACGGCGGAGAGTGCGTTGCCCACCGCGAGCGCCAGCGCGAGCCCGGTGAGCAACGTGGTGCGGGGCACCCGCGGGAGCGCGACGACGATCAGCGGGGCGCCGACGACCACGCCCAGGGCGTACGCGGAGACGAGGTTGCCGGCCCGGGGGATGGTCGCGCCGAAGGTCTCGGCGATCTGCGGCAGCAGGCCCATGGTGGCGAACTCGGTGGTGCCGATGGCGAAGCTGCCGACGGACATCGCCAGGATGGCGACGGCGAGCGCGCGTGGGCTCAGGGGCCCCCGGAGGGCAGGTGTGGTCATCCGCTAGGAGAGGGTGTAGCCGGCGCGGCGCACGGAGAAGGAGTAGCCGGACTCGTCGTGCCGGCAGGACACCCCGTCGGTCTCGGAGCGGCAGGTGAAGCCGTCGATCGTGACCTCCGAGCCGTACTCGAGCACGTCGACGCCGTCGGTCGCGATGGTGAGCTCCTGATCGGAGGTGTCGCAGACCAGACCGGCGCCCTTCGCGGTGACCTGGAGGAACTGACCCACCGAGCCGTCGCAGGCCTTGACCTCGGCGGCCGGGATGGCGTCCGCGTAGTCGTAGGTGGCGATGCCGCACAGCGCACGGTCCACGCTCACCGCGCACCCGATGTTGCCGCTCGGGGAGACGAAGTCGAAGGTGATCCCCCCGAGGTCCTCGCCCCGGGTCGGCACCGTCGAGCCCGTCGAGCCGCCGTCCGTGGGCTCCTGGGCCGGGCCCGCCGCGGTGCCGGTCGCCGACGGCGTCCCGCCCGCGCTGCCGACGCCGCCCCCGAAGCGCTGCACGAGCATGACGGCGAGCACGATGACCAGCAGCGCCGTGAGCGCCACCACGGCGATCTCACCGCCGCGTAGCCTGCCGCGCCCTGCCGTCGCCATCCCTGCCCCCAGTCCTGAGCCCGCCGTCGAGCGAGATCACGTTACGCCATGTCAGTCGAAGATCGGCCCGGAGGTCCGGGTGCGTTTGATCTCGTAGAAGCCGGGTGTGCCGGCCACGAGCACCGCGCCGTCCCACAGCCGGCCGGCCGCCTCACCCTTCGGCGCCGGGGTGACGACGGGGCCGAAGAACCCGATGCCGTCGACGGCGACGACGGGGGTGCCGACGTCGTCCCCGACGAGGTCCGTCGCCCGCTGGTGGGAGGCGCGCAGGGAGTCGTCGAGCTCGTCGGTGCCGGCGTGGCGGGCCAGCTCGGCGGGCAGTCCGACCTCGGCGAGGGCCTCGTCGATGACCGCGGGCAGGTCCTTGTCGCGCCCGCCGGGGTGGATGCGGGTGCCGAGCGCGTCGTAGAGCGGCTTGAGGACTTCCTCGCCGTGGTGCTCCCGGGCGGCGTTGACCACGCGCACGGGGCCCCAGGCACGTCGCATGAGGTCGGCGTAGTCCTCGTCGAGGTCGCGGTGCTCGTTGAGGACGGCCAGGCTCATGACGTGCCAGCGCACGGTCAGGTCGCGCACCTGCTGCACCTCACCGATCCAGCGGGAGGTCATCCACGCCCACGGGCACATGGGGTCGAACCAGACGTCGGCGGTGTGGGTCTCGTTGGTCATGGCGCCATCGTACGGACGACGGCGACCCATGCGACCGCGGTGTCGGCCGCGGGCGGCCGGCTCCCGGCGACGCCCCCTGGTCCCGGGTGGCAGGATCGGCCGGGGAGCCGCGAGCGCGGCCCCGGGCCGGGCGGACCAGCGCCGCCACCGCACGACGAGGAGAACCATGCCCGCCGAGAACCTCACCCGCACCGAGGCCCGGGAACGGGCCGCGACCGTGGCCACCCGGAGCTACGCCGTCGAGCTCGACCTGACGCGCACGGAGGGGTTCGACTCCACCACCACGGTGCGCTTCACGGCGACCGAGGGCGCAGCCACGTTCCTGGATCTCATCGCGGAGTCCGTCGAGTCGATCACGCTCAACGGCCGGGACGTGCCGACCAGTGCGTTCGCCGACTCGCGCATCGCGCTGGGCGGGCTGGCCGCCGAGAACGAGGTCCGGGTCGTCGCCACCGGCCGGTACATGAACACCGGCGAGGGGCTGCACCGGTTCGTGGACCCCGTGGACCAGGAGGTCTACCTCTACACCCAGTTCGAGGTGGCGGACTCGCGCCGGGTCTTCGCCGTGTTCGAGCAGCCGGACCTCAAGGCCACGTTCGCGTTCACGGTGACCGCGCCGGCGCACTGGACCGTCGTCTCCGGCACCGCCACCCCCGAGCCCGAGCCCGCCGGCGACGGCGCCGCGACGTGGCGCTTCGCCCCCACCCAGGTCATCTCCTCCTACCTCACAGCGATCGTGGCCGGCCCGTACCACCGGGTCGCCGGCGAGCTGACCTCACGCGACGGGCGCACCATCCCGCTCGGTGTCCACGCCCGCGCCTCCCTGGCCGAGCACGTCGACGCCGAGGAGATCATGGACATCACCCGGGCCGGGTTCGCCTTCTTCGAGGAGGCGTTCGACCAGCCCTACCCGTTCACCAAGTACGACCAGGTCTTCGTGCCCGAGTTCAACGCCGGCGCGATGGAGAACGCCGGTGCGGTGACGATCGTGGAGAGCTACGTCTTCCGGTCCAAGGTGCCCGAGGCCACCGTCCAGCGCCGCGCCATCACCATCCTGCACGAGCTCGCCCACATGTGGTTCGGCGACCTCGTCACCATGTGCTGGTGGAACGACCTGTGGCTCAACGAGTCCTTCGCGGAGTTCGCCTCCCACCTGGCCGCGGCGGAGGCCACCCGGTTCACCGACGCCTGGACCACGTTCTCCGCCCTGGAGAAGTCCTGGGCGTACCACCAGGACCAGCTCCCCTCCACGCACCCGATCGTCGCGCCCATCGACGACCTGGCGGACGTCGAGGTCAACTTCGACGGCATCACGTACGCCAAGGGCGCCTCGGTGCTCAAGCAGCTGGTCGCCTGGGTCGGGCGGGACGCCTTCCTCGACGGCGTCAAGCGCTACTTCGCCAGGCACGCCTACGGCAACACCGAGCTCACCGATCTCCTCGCCGAGCTCGAGGCGACATCCGGCCGCGAGCTGGCCAGCTGGTCGAAGCTGTGGCTGGAACAGGCCGGCGTGACCCTGCTGCGCCCCGAGCTGACCACCGACGACGACGGCACCGTCACCTCCTTCGCCGTCCTCCAGGAGGCCCCGGCCGAGCACCCCGTGCTGCGCCCGCACCGCCTGGTCGTCGGCGGCTACGACGTCGTGGGCGACGGCGACGACGCCCGCCTCGAGCGGACGGTGCGGATCGAGCTCGACGTCGAGGGCTCCCGCACCGAGGTCCCCGACCTCGTGGGGCGGCGCCGGCCCGACCTGGTGCTGGTCAACGACGAGGACCTCGCCTACGCGAAGGTGCGCCTCGACGCGGCGTCCCTGGCCACGGCGACGGCGCACCTGGGCGGCTTCGCCACGTCGCTGCCCCGCGCCCTGGTGCTGGCCGCGGCGTGGGACATGACGCGCGACGCGGAGCTGCCGGCTCACCGGTTCGCCGACCTGGTGCTCGGCGCCGTCGCCACGGAGACCGACTCCTCGGTGGTCCAGGTGCTGCTGCGCCAGCTCGCGACCGCCGTCGCCTCCTACTCCGACCCGGCCACCCGCGACGCGCTCGCCGCCCGCGTGGGTGCCGAGCTCCGCGCGCACGCCCGCGCGGCCGCGGCGGGCTCGGACACGCAGCTCCAGCTCGTGCAGGCGGCTGCCGCCCACGCGGTCACCGACGCCCAGCTCGATGCCGTGGCTGCCGTCCTGGACGGCTCGGACGTGCCGGTGGGGCTGGTGGTGGACACCGACCTGCGGTGGTCGCTGCTGCAGGCTCTCGTCGTCGGTGGCCGGGCCGGTGCCCAGGAGATCGATGCCGAGCTGGAGCGCGACGCGACCGCCGCGGGCCACCAGCACGCGGCCCGGGCGCGGGCTGCCGTGCCGACCCCGCCGGCGAAGGCGCGGGCCTGGGCCGACGTGCTCGAGGACGACACGCTGCCCAACACCGTGCAGGCGAACGTCATCGGCGGGTTCTGCGACGTGCACGACCGCGGCCTGCTCGTGCCGTTCGTGGGCCCCTACTTCGACGCCCTCGAACGGGTGTGGACCGCACGGACCAACGAGATGGCGCAGAACATCGTCATCGGCCTCTACCCCGGCCGGCTGGCCGGGCTGGCGCAGCGGCACGGCGTCGACGTCGTCGCA
>NZ_JBTSDU010000043.1:0-21550 GCF_054605595.1 Georgenia sp.
TACGCCTCAGGGTAGCGCGCCGGACCCACCGGTGGCGGGGGAGCCCGCGTGGCGCCCCTCACACGACCCGGTCAGACCAGCCCGAATCCCACCCGCCGCGGCTCCTCCTCACCGAGCTCGACGAAGCCGAGCGCCCCGGCCGGGACGACGACGCGGCGGCCCTTCTCGTCCTTCAGCACCAGGGTGGTGTCGTCGGCGATCGCCTTGTCCACCGCCGTGAGGACGTCCTCGGGGCTCTGGTCGGACTCGAGCGTGATCTCGCGTGCGACGTTCCGGACTCCGATGATGATCTGCACGATGACTTCCTCCTGTGGTGGGTCGTCGAGCGCCGAACTCCGGCCTCGATGTGCTCCCGACATCGTAGGTGGTGCCGGGGAGACCACGGGGACCGGCCACGTCCTGCACGCCTGCTCGCGACGCTCCGCGGATCCCCCGGTCCGACCCCGCCCGGGCGGGGTCGGCGGCACGATGTCGGTGGTCCGTGATGACAGTCGGGCATGGACCACTCCGCCCGGCGCGCCCCCCTGCGCCTGCTCCCGCCCGTCGCCCCGCCGGCCCCGCCGGCACTGGACGACGCACAGGTGCGGGCCGTGGCGTGGCCCTCCGGGGCGGGGCATCTGATGGTGGTCGGTGCCTCGGGCACGGGCAGGACGACGACGGCGGTGGCGACCTTCCTCGCCCGGGCCGAGCAGGCCGCCGGGCCGGGACCGGCGGTGTCCGGCCCGGCCGGGCCGGGCCACGGCGCCGGCGTGGTGATGCTGGTGCCGACCAGGCGGGGCGCCGCCCGCGCGCGAGACGCCGTCGCCCGCCGCCTCGCGCGCACCACCGGCGAGGTGCTGGTGCGCACCCCGGCGTCGTTCGCGTACTCCGTGCTGCGGATGCGGGCCGCGCTGCTCGGCGTGCCCGCCCCCACCCTCATCACCGGCCCCGAGCAGGACCAGATCCTCGGCGAGCTGCTCGAGGGCCACCGGGCGGGGCTGGGTGCGCGGGTGCGGTGGCCGCAGACCATCGGCGCCGAGACGCTCGCCCAGCGGGCGTTCCGGGACGAGCTGCGGGACCTGTTCATGCGGGCGGCGGAGCTCGGGCTCGGCCCGGCAGGGCTGGCCCGGCGCGGCGAGTGCTTCGACCGTCCCGAGTGGGTGGCCGCGGCGGCGCTGCTCGAGGAGTACCAGCAGGTGACGGCCCTGGGCGAGACGACCCCGGACCGCGGCGCCCGGCTGGACGCCGCGCGCATCGTGGACGAGGCCGCGGCAGCGCTGCGGGCCTGGGAGCGTGAGGTGCCCGGCCACCCGCGCCCGCGCTGGTCCTCGGTGGTGGTCGACGACCACCAGGACTCCACGCTCGCCACGGCCCGGCTGCTCCGCGTGCTCGCCGACGACGGCAGCCAGCTGCTCCTCTTCGGTGACCCGGACGCCGGCGTCCAGACCTTCCGCGGTGGTGTGCCCGGGCTCGTCGGCCGGGCCCAGACGGACGAGCCGCTCGGCGGCTTCGGCGCCACCGGCCTCGTCCTTCCCACGGTGCACCGTGGGGACGCGGACCTGCGCGCCGTCGCCGCGGCGGTGACGGGCGCGATCAGCACCGCCGGCACGGCCGCGCACCGGGGCGCGGTGGCGGCGGCCGGTGCCGGGACCGAGCCCGCCACGACCACCCGGCTGCTGCCCTCCCGGGCACAGGAGGGGGCGTACGTGGCGCGCGTCCTGCGGGAGGAGCACCTGTACCGCCGCACCCCCTGGGCCGACATGGCCGTCGTCGTCCGGGGCAGCGCGGACGTCGCCGCGTTCCAACGGCTGCTGCGCACCTGGGGAGTGCCGGTCGACGCCGCCACCCCTGGCGTGCTGGGCGAGGCGCCCGCCGTCCGGCCGCTGCTCCTGGCCCTGCGCGTGCTCGTCGCCGAGCGGGCCGAGCGTGCCGGGCTCCCCCGACGCGGGTGGCTCACCGACCGCCTCGACGGCGAGCGGGCAGTCGCGCTGCTCACCTCGGCGCTGGGCGGCATGGACGCCGTCGCGCTGCGCGCCCTGCGGCGCACGCTGCGCGGCCGCGAGCGCGCCGCCGGGGGTGGTCGGGCCCTCGACGAGCTGCTGGTCGAGCTCCTGGGCAGCCCCGAGACCGCCGCGTCGCTCCCCGCTCCGGTGCGCCGCGGACCGGCGGCCGTGGCATCGGTGCTCGCCGCGGGACGTGCCGCGCTGGAGCGCCCGGCGGCCACGGCCGAGACCGTGCTCTGGGCCCTGTGGGACACCACCGGCCTCGCCGACCCGTGGCGGGAGCGGGCACTCGCGGGCGGTCCCGGCGCCGAGCGGGCCGACGCCGACCTCGACGCCGTCATGGCCCTCTTCCGGGCCGCCGAGCAGTACACCGACCGGGCCGCCGGCGGGGGCCCCGCGGGCTTCCTCGAGCACCTGGACAGGCAGGATCTGCCCGCCGACTCGCTCGCCGCCCGGGGGGTGCGCGCCGACACCGTCGCCGTCGTCACCCCGGCCGCCGCGGCGGGGGAGGAGTGGCAGGTGGTCGTCGTCGCCGGTCTCCAGGAGGACGCCTGGCCCGACCTGCGGCTGCGCGACTCCCTGCTGGGTGCGGGGGCGCTGACCGACGTCGAGGCGGGGCGGTCCCCCGATGGGCGGCGGGCCCTCGCCCCGGCACGTCGGGAGGTGCTCGACGACGAGCTGCGCATGTTCGCCGTCGCGGTCTCGCGTGCCACGCGCCGCCTCCTCGTGACGGCGGTGTGTGACGAGGAGGAGCAGCCCTCCGCGTTCTTCGACCTGCTCGACCCGGAGCAGGACGCCGACGGCGGCCGCGTGGTCGCCGGCGCACCACCCGCCCTCGACCTGCGCGGGCTCGTGGCCGAACTCCGGTGCACCCTCGAGGCCGAGCCCACGACCGGGCCCACGACCGGGCCGACGGACGAGCACGGCCTGGTCGAGGAGGACGGCGCCGTCGGAGCGCGGCGTGCTGCCGCCGCGGCGCTGCTGGCCCACCTCGCCGCCCAGGGCGTCCCCGGCGCCGACCCCGCCTCCTGGGCCGGCTTCGCGCCGCTCAGCACGCAGATGCCGTTGCGGCCCGACGGTGCGCAGGTCCCGGTCAGCCCGTCCGGTGTCGAGCAGGCCACCACGTGCTCGCTGCGCTGGGTGCTGGAGCAGGCCGGTGGGCGCGGCGAGCGGAGCCTCGACCAGTCGGTCGGCTCGCTGGTGCACGAGATCGCCGCCGAGCTGCCCCACGGCACCACCGAGGAGCTGCGGGCCGCGCTCGCCGACCGCTGGGCCGGGCTCGGGCTGGGGGAGGGGTGGGTGGCCGGTCGGCAGCGTCACCTCGCCGAGGCGATGGTCGACCGCCTCGCGGCGTACGTGGCGGGGATCCCCGGCCGGGTCGACGCCGAGCGCGAGTTCGCCGCCGACGTCGGCCGTGCACACCTGACCGGGCGGATGGACCGCGTGGAGCACCTCGACGACGGCCGCGTGCGGGTGGTCGACCTCAAGACCTCCGCGCACCCGGTCTCGACGGGGCGGGCTGTCGAGCACGCCCAGCTGGGCGCCTACCAGGCCGCCGTCGACTCGGGTGCCTTCGAGGACGTAGCCGGGGCGGCGGGCGGGCGGCTCGTCTACCTCGGCACCGGCGCGCGGGGGGCGATCGTGCGGCCACAGCCCGCGCTCGCGGACGCGGCGGACCCGGAGTGGGCCACCCGGCTGGTCGCCGATGCGGCCGAGGCCATGGCCGGTGAGCGCTTCGTGGCGCGCCTGAACGAGCAGTGCGCGCACTGCCCGGTGCGCACCTCCTGCCCGTTGCAGGACGAAGGAGGCCGGATCACCGGATGAACACCACCACCACGGCCACGACCGGTACCGGCCGCAGCTCCGTCGACATCGCGGCAGCGCTCGGCCAGTTCGCCCCCACGCCGGAGCAGCAGGCCATGATCGAGGCCCCGCTCGAGCCGCTGCTCGTGGTCGCCGGCGCCGGCTCGGGCAAGACGGAGACGATGTCCGCCCGCGTCGTGTACCTCGTCGCGAACGGCCTCGTGGAGCCCGAGCAGGTGCTCGGTCTGACCTTCACCCGCAAGGCCGCCGGCGAGCTGGCGCAGCGTGTGCGGCAGCGGCTGCGAAAGCTCCGAGCAGTCGGGCTCGTACCCGGCGCATCCACCGCCGTCCCGGCCCCGCCCGCCTCCGGCCCCGTCGTGCCCGGCGCCACCTCGGCCGGGCCCGGACCCCAGCCGCCGGGCCTGGACGCCGACCGGCCACGTGTCGCGACCTACAACTCCTTCGCGGGCGACCTCGCCCGCGAGCACGCCCTGCGGATCGGGGCCGACCAGGACGCTCGCCTCATCACCGAGGCCGCCGCCTGGCAGCTCGCCGACGACGTCGTGCAGGGCTGGGACACCGCCCTGCCGACCGACCGCTCCCCGGCCACCGTCACCGACGCCGTCCTCGCACTCGCCGGGTCCCTCGCCGAGCACCTGCTCGTTCCGGACGACGCCCGTGAGCTCATGGCCGACCTGGTGCGCGACCTCGTCGAGAAGGAGCCTGAGGGCCGCGTCAAGCGGCCCCGGGCAGACGTCGCGAAGATCGCCGTCAGCCTCCAGGAACGCATCGCGCTCCTCGACCTCGTCGAGGCCTACGCCCGCCGCAAGCGCGAGCGCGGCCTCGTCGACTTCGCCGACCAGGTGGCGCTCGCGGCACGTATCGCGCAGGAGGTCCCCGAGGTGGGGGCCCAGCTGCGCGACCGGTACCGCGTCGTCCTGCTCGACGAGTACCAGGACACCTCCGTCGCCCAGCTCCGGCTGCTCGCCGCGCTGTTCGGGCAGGGCCATCCCGTCACCGCCGTCGGGGACCCGAACCAGGCCATCTACGGCTGGCGCGGCGCCTCTGCCGCGGCCCTGGCGACCTTCCCCGCAACCTTCCGCACCGGCGCCGGCGAGCCGGCCCGCACGCTCGAGCTCAGCACCTCCTGGCGCAACGACCACGCCGGCCTGGCCGTCGCCAACACCATCTCCGCCCCGCTGCGCACCACCCGGACCGAGGGCCCCACCGTGGCGGTGCCCGTGCTCCGCGCCCGGCCCGACGCCGGACCGGGCGAGGTGCTCGGCGGCTACGCCCTCACCCAGCCCGAGGAGGCGCGCCGGGTCGCCGCGTTCCTCGCGCAGCGGTGGGACCCGCGCACGCCGGAGACGGCCGCCGTGCTGTGCCGCAAACGCTCGCAGTTCCCCGACATCGTCCAGGCCCTGCGATCCGCGGGCCTGCCGCACCGCGTCCTGGGCCTCGGCGGCCTCCTCGCCACCGCGGAGATCGTCGACCTGCGTGCCGCCCTGCAGGCCGCGCACGACGCCGGCCGGGGCGACGCGCTCATGCGCCTGCTGACGAACCTGCGGCTCGGCGCCGCCGACCTGCACGCGCTCGCGGACTGGTCCCGCGAGCTCGCCCGGACCGCGGTCTCGGAGATCACCGACGACGACGCGCGCCGCCTGGACCCGCGTGAGGAGTCCAGCCTCGTCGAGGCGGTGGAGCACCCGCCGGTCGCGGGCTGGACGAGCCGCCGTGGCCACACCTTCTCCGCCGCGGCGGAGAAGCGGGTCCGGCGCCTGGGCACCACGCTGCGCCAGGTGCGCACGCTCGGCTATCTCCCGCTGCCCGAGCTGGTCGTCCAGACCGAGCGCCTGCTGGGCCTGGACATCGAGGTCGCCGCGCGAGGGGGCCTCGGCGGGGGGAGCGCCCGGGCCGCGCTGGACACCTTCGCCGATGTCGCCGCCTCGTTCCAGGCCGACGCCGAGGGCGCCGGCCTCGGAGCGTTCCTGGCCTGGCTCGACGCCGCCGAGGAACGCGAACGCGGGCTGGACGCCGCGGACCGGTCGGACGAGGAGCCCGAGTCCGCCGTCGTCCAGGTGCTCACCGTGCACGCTGCGAAGGGGCTCGAGTGGGACCTGGTCGCCGTCCCGGGCCTGGTCGAGAGTCAGTTCCCCGGCTACGCCGGCACCCCCGCTGCGGACGGGGCGGCGCGGGACGCCGCCTGGCTCACCGACGTCCGGGAGCTGCCGTACCCCCTGCGGGGCGACGCCCAGTCGTTGCCGGTCCTCGACCTCGCCGGCGCCGTCACCCACGTCGACGTCGACGACGCCCGCGAGCAGTTCCGCGCCCTCGCCGGCCGGCACCGGGTGGCCGAGGAGCGCCGCCTCGCCTATGTGGCGGTCACCCGGGCGCGCCACACGCTGCTGCTGACCGGGTCATGGTTCCGCACGGGCAAGACGGCGCTCGCGCCGTCCCGATTCCTCAGCGAGCCCGCCAGCGTCGGGCAGGTGACGGATCTGCCGGCACCCGTCGCCTCACGGCCCTCGTCAGCGGACGCCGCCGCCGAGGAGCCGGGCGCCCCGACAGGCGAGCCGGGCGCCCCGGCCGAGGAATGGACCGCCTGGGTGCCGCGGCCGGCCGACGACGTCGCCAACCCCGCCCTCCAGGAGGAGGTCACCGCCGCCTGGCCGACCGACCCGCTCGGGCCACGCCGGCCCCGGGTCGAGGCGGCCGCGAACGCCGTGCGAGCCGAGATCGAGCGGCAGCGGACGCAACCGGTGACCCTGACCGCTGACGCCGCTGACGCCGCTGACGCCGCTGACGCCGCTGAACCCGCGCACCCCGCCGACCCCGCCGAGCCGTCCGAGCCGTCCGGCTCCGCCGTTCCCGCGACCAGTCCGGGCGACCTCACCAACCCCGCCGACGTCCTCGAACGCGTGGACCCGGCCGTCTCACGCTGGGTCGAGGACGCACGCCTGCTTCTCGCCGAGCGGGACGCCCGGCACCAGCGCGCCCACGACGTGCCGCTGACCGGGCACCTGTCTGCCTCGGCCGTCGTCACCCTCGTCACCGACCCGGGCGCCTTCGCACACGACCGTCGACGGCCAGTCCCCGCCGAGCCCACACCGGCTTCCCGGCGCGGCACCCGCTTCCACGAGTGGGTCGAGCGGTTCTACGGCCAGGGTGCGCTGCTCGATGTCGAGGACGTCGCCGGCAGCGGCGAGGACCGGACCGAGGGGGGCGACCTCAGCGACGCCGAGCTGGCCGCGCTGCAGCGCACGTTCCAGGCGTCGCCGTGGGCGCAGCGGGAGCCGGTCGCGGTGGAGGTCGATCTCGAGACGCCGGTCGCCGGCACCGTGGTGCGTTGCCGCATCGACGCCGTCTTCGACGGGCCGGACGGCCCGGAGGTCGTCGACTGGAAGACGGGCCGTCCACCCCGCGGGGCGGACGACCTGGCCGAGAAGGAGATACAGCTCGCCCTCTACCGGCTGGCCTGGTCGCGGGCGACCGGTACGCCACTGGAGCGGGTGGGTGCGGCGTTCTACTACGTCGGCCACGACGCGGTCGTGCGGGCCGGGGCGCTCACGGAGGAGCAGATTGTCACCCGGATCGCCGGCGCCCTCGGGATCGACGACACCGGTGGATGACCCGCACCGGGACACGCGGGACGGGGGACGCGCGCCGTGAGCGCAGCGGGTCAGTTCCCCGGGTGCTCGTCCTCGTCGCGGTCGGTGCCGTCCGCGCTGAGGAAGTCCGGGAGGACTCCGCCCAGGTGCAGTCGCTCGGTCACGGCGGGGTCACCGGCGAGCATGCGGTCGAGCGGGTCGTCGTCGCGGTGGTCCGCGGTCCCCTCGTCCACCGCGCCGCCGTTCTCCGCGCCCGCCGCGCTGGTGTCCACGCCGCCGTCGACGTCGACCTCGTCGCCCGCCGGCTCGTCCTCGACCAGGTAGCCGTTCTCGTCGACGGCCGCCTGGTCGTGGGCCGTCTCGTCGACGACCGTCTCGTCGCCGGCCGCGTTGTCGTCCACAAGGACCACCGGCACGCGCGAACCGATGGGAGGCGCGTCGTCGACGTCCGCCGCGAGCGTGGCCAGCATCGCCGCGGCGTCGTCCACGATCGACCGCTCCTCGGCGCGCACGCCGTGCAGGAGCCAGCGGGCGAGCGCGAGCTCGGAGACCAGCAGCGCCCGGTCCATGAGATGTACGTCCGCACCCTCGGTGCGGGCCAGCGCGTACGCCTCCTCGATCGAGTCGAGCGACTCCTCGGGCGCCGAGGCCAGCAGCCAGGCGAGGTCTTCGGCGGGGTCGCCCACATGGACGTCGGCCAGGTGCATCATCGCCGTGATCTGGCTGTCCTCGACCAGGACGTGCTCCGGTGCCAGGTCGCCGTGCACCGGTGTCGTCCGGAAGCGCCACAGCGCCACGTCCTCGAGCGCCCGTTCCCACCGGTTGAGCAGCACCGAGGGCACCTGGCCCGTCCGTGCGGCCTCGTCCACCTCCGCCAGGCAGCGGCGGCGGTAGGCGTCCGCGTCGTACACCGGCAGCCCGGAGTCGGCCACGATCGCGGCGTCGAGCTCGTGGAAGGCCGCGATGGCCCGGCCGAGCCGGGCGGAGAGCCCCGGCCCCGCGGTCAGCTCCTCGAGCACGATCGGGCGCCCCACCAGCTCGCGGTGCACCAACGCCCGGCCCCCTTCCGGGAGCTGGGCGAACCCGGCGGGCCGGGGGACGTCGAACGGCAGCGCGCCGCGGTCGACGGCGACGGCGAGGTTCGCCAGCAGGGCGACCTCACCCTCCAGCGCCGCCCCGGCGGCTGGATGCAGCGGCGCGCGGACGACCCAGTGCCGGCCACCGGCGTCGAGGACACCGGTGGTCTGGAAGTCGCTGGTCACCCGCTGCGGCGGCCGCGTCGCCACGACATCGAGGCCGGGGACCGCCGTCGTTGCGAGCGCGGCGAGGGCAAGTGCTGATCGAACCACGTACGTAACCGTAGGCGCGTGCGGCGCATCCGGTGCGGCGCACGCGCCGGGCGAATCACCCATCCGGGGACTTCTCCACAGATTTCCCAAACCGCTGCCGCCGACCGGTCGTCTCCCCTACCGTCTCCGGGAGGGGGACCGGACGGTCGGTGCCCATACCGGACCGTCACCAGGGGGTGCTGTCGATGGACGGCGTGGCACTGCTCGAGTCCGAGGACCGCGAGCACGTCCGGCGTCGGGGGCTCGACCCGGTCAACGAGCTCGCCGCCGTGCGTGCGCTCGTGGCCGATGTCGTGGCCGACTACGACGACAGGTCGCTCGCCGGGGTCGTCCCGCCGCTCGCCGACCCCGACGACGCGGCCAAGCTGGTGATCGCCGCCGTCGCCGGTCTGGGCCCCCTGCAGCCCTACCTCGAGGACCCCGAGGTGGAGGAGATCTGGATCAACGAGCCGGGGAAAATTTTCATCGCCCGGTCCGGCAGGTCGGAGTTGACGACGACGATCCTCGACCACGACCAGGTCCGCGACCTGGTCGAACGCATGCTCCGCGTCTCTGGGCGGCGCCTCGACCTGTCGACACCGTTCGTCGATGCCGCGCTGGAGACCGGTGAACGCGTCCACGTGGTGATCCCGGACATCACGCGGTCCGCCTGGGCGGTCAACATCCGCAAGTTCGTCACGAGGGCACAGCGACTCAGCGACCTCGTCCAGCTCGGCTCCCTCACGCCACCGGCCGCGGGGTTCCTCGACGCCGCCGTCGTCTCGGGGCTGAACATCCTGGTCTCCGGGGCGACGCAGGCCGGCAAGACCACCATGGTCGGGGCCCTGGCCGGGGCCATCCCGTCGGGCCAGCGGGTGATCACCGCCGAGGAGGTCTTCGAGCTGCGGCTCGCCAACCGCGACACCGTCGCGATGCAGACACGACAGCCCAACCTCGAGGGCACCGGTGCGGTGCCGCTGCGGCGTCTGGTGAAGGAGTCGCTGCGGATGCGGCCCGACCGCATCATCATCGGCGAGGTCCGCGAGGCCGAGGCGTTCGACATGCTCGTCGCCCTCAACGCCGGCATCCCGGGGATGTGCACCCTCCACGCGAACTCCGCTCGGGAGGCCGTGACCAAGCTCTGCACGCTCCCGCTCCTGGCCGGTGAGAACGTGACTGCGGCGTTCGTGGTCCCCACCGTGGCCACGGCGGTCGATCTCGTGGTCCACCTCGAGCTCGACCGGGAGGGCCGCCGAGGCGTCCGGGAGATCGTCGCCGTGACCGGCCGCGTCGAGGACGGGGTCGTGGAGACCGCAGAGGTGTTCGTCAGGCAGGACGGGCGTCTCGTCCGGGCCGGCGGCTACCCGGGTGGCGACGAACGATTCGCGCGGGCCGGGTACGACGTCGCCGCGCTGCTCGCCACCGAGGACTGGCGCTGATGGGAACCGTCGCGGGTCTGCTCCTGGGGGCGGGTCTGCTCGCCGTCTGGTTCTCGTTCTTTCCCCGCGCCGAGCCGTCGCGCCGGCTGAAGGCGCCCTGGTCCGAGCGCACCCAGGACCTGCTCGTCCAGGCGGGGGCGCCGTCGGTCAGCCCGCTGTCGCTGCTGCTCACCTCCGCGGGCCTCGGCACCCTGACGTTCCTCGGTGGCCTCGGCATCACCGGGTCGCCGCCCATCTCGCTGTGCTTCGCCATCATCGGCGCCGGGACCCCGTGGGTGCTCGTGCGGGCCCGCGCACGGCAGCGGCGCACCGCGCTGCGCACCGTGTGGCCGGAGGTGATCGACGATCTTGCCTCCGGCGTCCGGGCCGGTCTCTCCCTGCCGGAGGCGCTGATGGCGCTGGCGCAGCGGGGGCCCGAGGAGGTCCGTGCCGAGTTCGCCCGCTTCGCCGACGACTACCGGGCGACGGGGCGTTTCGCCGACGCGCTCGAGACGCTCAAGGCGCGGCTCGCGGACCCGGTCGCGGACCGCATCGTGGAGGCGCTGCGCCTGACCCGCGAGGTCGGCGGTACCGACCTGGGCCGGCTGCTGCGCACGCTCTCCCAGATGTTGCGGGAGGACCTGCGCACGCGTGGGGAGCTGGAGGCGCGCCAGTCATGGACGGTCAACGGCGCCCGGATGGCCGTCGCCGCCCCCTGGATCGTGTTGCTCATGCTGTCGACCCGGGGTGCGGCCGCTACGGCCTACAACTCGCCCACCGGGGCGCTCGTGCTCGCCGTCGGTGCGGGATCCTCGGTCCTCGCCTACCAGCTCATGGTGCGGATCGGCCGGCTCCCCGAGGAGACGAGGGTGCTGCGATGACCCCCACGACCGCCGGCGCGGCAGCCGGGCTGCTGCTCGGCCTCGGGCTCTGCCTGATCCTGTGGCGCCTGGCGGCGCGACGGATCACGCTCTTCGACCGGGTCGCGCCCTACCTGCGTGAGCGGCCGCGCAGCTCCCGGCTGCTCGCCGAGCGCCACGACCACACGCCCTTCCCGACGCTCGAGCGGCTGGTCGCACCGTGGTTGCACGACGCCGGCCGACTCTTCGAGCGCCTGGGCTCGTCGTCGGTCAGCATCCGAGGCCGCCTGAACCAGTCCGGTGGTCACCTGACGCACGACCAGTTCCGTACCGAGCAGCTCGCCTGGGCGGTCGTCGGGCTGGCGGTCGGGCTCTTCTTCGCCATCACCGTCGGGGTGCTGCGCGGCACACCGATCGTCCCGCTCCTGATGGGCGTCCTGCTCTGCGGCGTGGGCGGCGCGGTCGCCCGGGACCAGGCGCTCACGCGCGCCGTCACCCGGCGACGGGAGCAGATGAAGACCGAGCTTCCCGACGTCGCCGAACTCCTCGCGCTCGCGGTCGGCGCCGGAGAGGGGCCCGTCGGTGCGCTGGAGCGCATCGTCCGGTCCACGCAGGGCGTGCTGAGCGACGAGATCCGCCGAACCCTCGCCGAGGCGCGGTCGGGCGTCGCGCTGACCGTCGCGCTGGAGCGCATGGCGGCGCGGACCGGTGCGCCGTCCGTCGCCCGCTTCGCCGAGGGCGTCGGGGTCGCACTGGAGCGGGGCACCCCGCTGGCCGACGTCCTGCGCGCGCAGGCGCAGGACGCACGGGAGCTCAGCCGGCGCGAGCTGATGGAGGTCGCCGGGAAGAAGGAGCTCGGGATGATGGTCCCGGTCGTGTTCCTCGTGCTCCCGGTGACCGTGCTCTTCGCGATCTTCCCCGGAATCTCGGTGCTGCAGGTCGGCCTGTGAACGGACCCGTGACATCCGGCAACGCTCCCGACAATCACGCACCCGCCGCTCCGCCCGCCCCGCACTGGAGGAACCTCACATGTGGAATGTCATCGCCGCCCTGCTGCTCACGCGTCTCGCTCCCTCCGACCCGACCGAACGGGAACGCGGCGACGTCCCTGGCTGGGTGCTCGTCACGCTCATGACGGCCGGCCTGGTCGTGGCGATCTGGGCGCTCGCCGGGCCCGCTCTGGAGAACGTGTTCAACACGGCGATCGACCGGGTCCTGAACTTTTGAGCCGGCGTCACCACGCACGGGCCTTCGTGGCGGTGTCGTCGTGGCCGGCGGCAGTGCTGCGCCGGTACCGGGACATCTCGCGCGCCGGGCCGGTCCGCGGCTCCGTCGTCGTCGAGTTCGTCCTGGTCTCGGTGCTGGTCGTCGCGATGGTGCTGGGCCTGGTCCAGCTCACGCTGGCGCTGCACGTGCGCAACACCCTGATCGACTCCGCCTCCGAGGGGGCCCGGCACGCAGCGTTGAGCGGCTCGAGCCTCGGCGAGGGCGTGGCCCGCACCCGCGAGCTCATCGGCCTGACCCTGTCGGACCGATATGCCGAGAACGTCAGCGCCACCACGGTGGACGACGGCGGCACCACCCTCGTGCGCATCGAGGTCGCCGCACCGCTGCCCGTGCTCGGCCTGCTCGGGCCGGGCGGCGTCGTCACCGTCGCCGGTCATGCGGTCCTCGAACCGGTGCTGCCGTGATCGCGGGCCGGTTCCGCCGTCGGGTGGCGGGCGTCCTCCGGCGCCGCCGCGGGGCGCCGGATCGGGGGGAGGGCGGCAGCGCGGTGGTGGAGTTCCTCGGGGTCAGCCTCCTGCTGCTCGTCCCCATCCTCTACCTGGTGCTCACGCTGGCGCGTATCCAGGCGGCCGCCTTCGCCGCCGAGGGTGCCGCGCGCGAGGCGGGCCGGATCATCGCGGTGGCGCAGACGCTCGAGACCGGCAGCGCCCACGCCCATCGGGCGGTCGAGGTGGCGTTCTCGGACCAGGGGATCGACGTCGTCGGGCCGGATGTCATGCGTCTCACGTGCGCGGCCGACCCGTGCCTGACGCCCGGTGCGGAGGTGCTCGTCGAGATCGGTGTGACGGTGGCGCTGCCGCTCGTGCCCGACTTCCTGGCCGACGTGGTCCCGACACAGATCCCGGTCAGCGCCACCCACCTGGTGGCTGTCGGCATCTTCCAGGACGCGCCGTGACGGGGCCCGCCGGCACCGGGCCCGCCGCGAGGAGTGGCGACGAGGGGCAGATCATGCTCCTGACCCTGGTCTTCGCGGTGGTCACGATCACGCTCGTCCTGGTGGTCGCCGCCGCGTCCGCCGTGCACATCGAACGCAAGCGCCTCATGGCGCTCGCGGACTCGGCCGCGGTGGCCGCCTCGGATGCGATCAGCGAGCAGTTGTACTACGAGGCCGCCGCGGAGGGCCTCGGCCCGGGTACCGGAGCGACCTATGTGCCGCTCACCGACGCCACGGTGCACGGGGCGGTGACCGACTATCTCGCCCGGGCGCCGGCCGAGGTGAGCGGGGAGTTCGAGCAGCTCCGGGTCGTCGATCCCACCGGTTCACCGGACGGGATGAGCGCTCAGGTCACGCTCACCGCGGTGGCGACGCTGCCGATGGTGCCGTGGGTGCTCGTGCCGTGGAGCGACGGGATCACCCTGCGTGTGACCTCGACCGCACGGGCCGGGTGAGACACGCCGTCCGACCGGACGGGTGGGTGGAGCCTCCGGGCCGCGAGCCCTTCGGGTGGTGCAGGTGGGCGTCGGGTGCCGAGGGCATGGTCGGCGCCGGCCCAGAGCCCGGTGAGTGCGTTCGGCCCGAGGTGCGGATCAAGCGCTCGCTGAATCGGATCACCCGTGCCCGGGGCCGCGCGAAGATCGCCGCACGCTTGAGAGTGAGGACGGCCTGGACGCCGATCGCGATCCAGATGATGTTCACCACCGCGGAGGGCCACGCACCGTTCGCGGAGGCGGACACGGCGAGGGCGGCGGCACCACCGATGTTGAGCCCCTGGAAGACCATCGAGTTCGGGGCGATGCGACCCTGGGTGACCATGGCGTAGGCACTCACCGATGCCAGTGCGCCAACCCATCCGGTGATGGTGATGGCGGTGCTGACCAGGTCGCTCACGACAGCAATACTGGGCTGCCACGCCCTAAAGATCAATCGAATGATTCCGCATACGGCATACACTCTTGCTTCATGGATATCGACCCACGAAGGCTTGGGTTCCTCTTGGCCGTCAGCAGGTCTGGAGGAGTCCTTGCAGCGGCGGAATCGCTCGGCCTGAGCCCCTCGGCTGTCTCCCAGCAGATCGCGCGGCTCGAGGCGGAGACCGGAGTGCGCGTGCTCGACCGGCAGCCGACCGGCGCCACGCTGACCCCGGCGGGACGCCTGCTGGCCGAGACGGCGGAGCGGATCGAGTCCGAGGTGGGGGAGACCCGTCGCGCCCTCGCCGCCCTGGAGGGTGACATCTCCGGTGTCGTCGTGGTCGGTGCCTTCCAGACGGCGATCCGTGCCGTGCTCGTCCCGTTGATGGCGGAGCTGGAGCAGACCCTCCCGGGGGTGTCGCTCGTGGTGCACGAGGTGGGGGAGGAGTCCGGACGGCGCGGACTCCGACGCGGCGAACTCGATCTGCTCGTGATCGAGCACGACGTCTCGGCGCCGGAGCCCGCCCCGCCGGCCAGCCGAGACGTGCCGTTCCTGGAGGAGCCGTGGGTCGTCGCCATGCCCGCGACCGACCCGGTGCCCACCACCCCGCTCGATCTCGTCGAGGTGAACTGGCTCGCCCCACAGCCCGGGGGTGCGGCGGCCCGGGCGCTGAACCGGCTCGCGACCGAGCTCGCCTTCAGCCCCCGCACCGTCCACCACTACCTGGACTTCGATGTGGCGCTCGCCATGGTGGGCGCCGGCCTCGGCATCGCGCTGGTGCCCGAGCTCGCGATACGCCGGCACCTTCCCGAGAACGTGAGGTGGGAGTCGCTCCCGGGCCTCGCCACGCGTCGCCTGTTCATCCGGCACCGGGTCAACCGCACCGAACCGCGGGCGGCCACGCTGGCGGTCCTGGAGCAGATGGTGCGGGTGGCGGCGAACCTCGATCCGGTGTGAGCGGCGGCCGATGAGGCTGCCGGGGACACAGGCCACGTGAGCCACGCGCCTACCCAGGACATGCGTTCGACCGCCGACGTCGGCGGGGCGTCAACGAATCCATGATGCGATTGCGCCACTGCCGGGCCGGGCGCATGCTGCGGTATGGGGTTTTCTGGGCGACACACACCAGGCCCCGGCCGGGACGAAGCGGTCGACCGCTTCGCGAACCGGGCGCAGGCCGGCGACATGCTGGGCGAGGCGCTCGCCGCCCGGCTGGGTGAGTCGCCGGCCGACGTCGTCGTGATCGCGCTCCCGCGCGGTGGGGTGCCGGTCGCCGGGCGGGTAGCGGCTCGCCTGCACGCGCCCCTCGACGTGGTCGTGGTCCGCAAGCTCGGGCTGCCGTCACAGCCCGAGGTGGCCGTGGGAGCCGTCGGGGAGGGGGGCGTGATCGTCGTCAACCCTTGGCTGGCTCGTCGGGTGCCGGGGGATCGGCTCGATGCCCTCGCGCGCCGGGAGGAGGCGGAGGTCGCCGCCCGGGTCGCCCGGTGGCGCGGCGGGCCTGGCCTGCTCGGCGAGGTCCCTGACGGGGTGGGCCGGCTCGGTGAGCTGCGCGGCCGCACGGTCATCCTGGTGGACGATGGCATCGCCACCGGTGCCACCGTGCGGGCCGCCGTCACGGTGCTGCGTGAGCACGGCGCGGACCGGATGGTGCTCGCGGTGCCCGTGGCGGCGCGGGACTCGCTCGAGCTGCTCGCGGCCGACGTCGACGACATCGTGTGTCTCCTCGCCCCCGACGACTTCGGTGCGGTGGGGCGCTGGTACGAGGATTTCGGCCAGGTGCCCGACGACGACGTCCGGCGCCTTCTCGACGACGCCGCGCGCGACGTCCGGACGCATGACCCCGGACCGACGGACCCCGGACCGACGGACCCCGGTCCGACGGACCCCGGTCCGACGGACCCCGGTCCGACGGACCCCGGACCGAGGGGCACAGGAACGTTTGCCACCGGAGCGCAGGATGCGGGCTCGCCTGTTGACGGGCCGCGTGGCGCCGGCCCGTTCGCCACCGGAGCGCAACAGGTGGGCCCGCCTGCCGCGGGACCTCGGAGTGCCGGACCGCCTGCCGCTGCCCGGACACCGACGTCGGTCGAGATCCCGAGCGACGTCGGACCCCTGGTGGGCAGCCTCACCGTGCCCGACGGCGCCACCGGTCTCGCCATCTTCGCCCATGGCTCGGGCAGCGGCCGCCACAGCCCCCGCAACGTCGCGGTCGCCCGGCAGTTGAACGCCGCCGGCCTGGCGACGCTGCTGCTCGACCTGCTCACCCCCGAGGAGGCCGGCGCTCGCGCGGCGGTGTTCGACATCGGCCTCCTCGCCTCCCGGCTCGGGGCGGCGACGGCGTGGGTTGGTGCCGAGCCCGCCGTGGCGGGCTATCCGCTCGGATACTTCGGAGCGAGCACGGGCGCCGCCGCAGCCCTGTGGGCCGCCGCCGACCGCCCGGACCACCTGCGCGCCGTGGTCTCCCGCGGCGGGCGGCCGGACCTCGCGGCCGAGCGGCTCCCGCTGGTCCACGTGCCGACCCTGCTCGTCGTCGGCGAGCGGGACACGGAGGTCCTGGTGCTCAACCGCGCCGCCCAGCAGCGGCTGACCTGCCCGACCGAGCTCGACGTCGTCCCGGGCGCGACCCACCTCTTCGAGGAGCCCGGGACCCTCGAGACCGCGGGCGCGCTCGCCGTCCGGTGGTTCCTCACCCACCTGCACGCGTGAGCGTCGCCCGGCCGCCCAGGCATGCCCAGCCCCGCACCTCCCACCCGTGCACCTCCCACGTCCCACGTCGCACCTCCCACATCGCTCCCGCACGGCCCCGTCGTCCCGCTCCGGGCCGGGGCCGCAGACGCCACGTCCGGGCGCGTCGCGTAACCTGACCCCCGTGGCAACCGACTTCTCCTCCGAGATCCAGCACCTGCGCACGACGTTCGAGTCGATCCGCGCGGTGACGGACCCCGCCGCGCTGCGCGCCACCATCGCCGACCTCTCCGAGAAGGCGGCCGCCCCCGACCTGTGGGACGACACGGATGCCGCTCAGGCCGTGACGTCCCAGCTCTCGCACGCGCAGGCCGAGCTGGCGCGCGTGGCGAAGATGGGGGAGCGGATCGAGGACCTCGCGGCGCTCGTCGAGCTGGGTCAGGAGGAGGAGGGCGCCGACGCCGCTGCCGTCATGGAGGACGCCGAGCACGAACTCACCGCCATCCGCAAGTCGCTGGGAGAGCTCGAGGTCCGCACCCTCCTCGGCGGCGAGTACGACTCCCGCGAGGCCGTCGTCAGCATCCGCGCCGGGGCCGGCGGCGTCGACGCGGCCGACTTCGCCGAGATGCTCCTGCGCATGTACCTGCGCTGGGCGGAGCGGCACGGCCACCCCACGAAGGTGCTCGACACCTCCTACGCGGAGGAGGCCGGCCTGAAGTCCGTCACCTTCGAGGTCAAGGCCCCCTACGCCTTCGGCACGCTGTCCGTCGAGGCCGGCACCCACCGGCTGGTACGGATCTCCCCGTTCGACAACCAGGGCCGGCGCCAGACGTCCTTCGCCGCCGTCGAGGTCATCCCGCTCATCGAGCAGACCGACCACATCGACATCCCCGAGTCCGAGATCAAGGTCGACGTCTTCCGCTCCTCCGGCCCCGGCGGCCAGTCCGTCAACACCACCGACTCCGCGGTCCGGATGACGCACATCCCGACCGGCATCGTCGTCTCGATGCAGAACGAGAAGTCCCAGATCCAGAACCGGGCCGCCGCGCTCCGCGTGCTCCAGTCCCGTCTCCTCCTGGTGCGCCGGCAGGAGGAGAACGCCACGAAGAAGGCCATGGCCGGCGATGTCAAGGCCTCGTGGGGTGACCAGATGCGCTCCTACGTGCTGCAGCCGTACCAGATGGTCAAGGACCTCCGCACCGAACATGAGTCCGGGAACCCCTCGAGCGTGTTCGACGGCGAGATCGACGAGTTCATCGATGCCGGCATCCGCTGGCGCAAGAGCCAGGAGAACGCCGCCGTCTGACGTACGACGTACGACGTACGACGCACCGTGCGCCAGGTGGTAGCACCGCCCGAAACACCGTGCGCAGAGTGGTAGCACCGCCGGGAACACCGCGCACAGGGTGGATAGCACCGCCCGGACTGCCCCGTTGCGGCGTGTCCTCCCGGTCGTGCGCGACGGCGGTGCCTACTCTCATGGTGGCCAGAGCACCACTTCCCCCATCCTCGAGACTGGCCGCCCCCGACACGTGATCAGATTCGACAAGGTCTCCAAGGTCTATGCGCGTGGCGCTCGCCCCGCGCTCGACCAGATCAGCCTGGAGGTGGAGCGCGGCGAGTTCGTCTTCCTCGTCGGGGCCTCCGGCTCGGGCAAGTCGACGTTCCTGCGGCTCGTGCTGCGCGAGGACCGGCCCACGGCCGGGGAGATCTACGCGTTGGGCCGCGATCTCTCGCAGGTCTCCCGGCGCAAGGTCCCGCACCTGCGCCGCCAGATCGGCGCGGTGTTCCAGGACTTCCGGCTCTTGCCGAACAAGAACGTCTTCGACAACGTCGCCATCGCCCTGCAGGTGATCGGCAAGCCCCGCCACCACATCCTCACCACCGTCCCCGAGGTGCTCGAGCTCGTCGGCCTGGACGGCAAGGAGCGACGGCTGCCCCACGAGCTCTCCGGCGGCGAGCAGCAACGCGTCGCCATCGCCCGCGCCATGGTCAACCGCCCGCAGCTCCTCCTCGCGGACGAACCGACCGGCAACCTCGACCCCACCACCTCGATCGGCATCATGCGCCTGCTCGACCGCATCAACCGCACCGGCACCACCATCGTCATGGCGACCCACGACGACGAGATCGTCGACCAGATGCGCAAGCGCGTCGTCGAGCTGTCCGACGGCGTCGTCGTCCGGGACCAGTCGCGCGGCGTCTACGGCGCGGGGAGGTAGACGTGCGAATCCGGTTCGTCCTCACCCAGACCGCCCAGGGCCTCTCCCGGAACCTGGCGATGACCATCTCGGTCATGCTCGTGACGTTCGTGTCCCTGATGTTCGTCGGCGCCGCGGCCCTCCTGCAGACCCAGATCGGCAACCTCAAGAACGACTGGTTCGACAAGGTCGAGGTCTCGGCCTTCATGTGCCCGACCGGCTCCGCCGAGCCCGGGTGTGCCGCCGGCGAGGCCACCCCCGAGCAGGTCCAGGCCATCGGCGAGCTGCTCGGGTCCGAAGCGCTGGCACCCTACGTCGACGAGGTCTATCTCGAGTCCAAGGAGCAGGCCTACGAGGCCTTCCAGGAGCAGATGGCCGACACCGTCTGGGCACAGTCCCTCACCGTGGAGCAGATGCAGGTCTCCTACCGCGTCAAGCTCGACGACCCCGAGCAGTACCAGATCGTCGCGGACGAGCTCGAGGGGCGCCCCGGCGTGGAGATCGTCGTCGACCAGCGGGAGCAGCTCGAGCCGCTCTTCCGCATCCTCAACAGCGCCACGGTGCTGACCGCGGGCCTCGGCGGCGTCATGATCATCACCGCCGTCCTCCTCATCACCACCACCATCCGGCTCTCCGCCATGTCCCGGCGCCGCGAGACGGGCATCATGCGCCTGGTGGGCGCCTCGAACTTCTTCATCCAGCTGCCGTTCCTGCTGGAGGGCGCCTTCGCCGCGCTCGTGGGCGCGGCGCTTTCCGTCGGCGCCCTGTGGCTGGGGGTGCGGTACCTGATCGAAGACTGGCTCACGCAGACCACACCGTGGGTACAGTTCATCGAGACCGGCGACGTGCTCGCGGTCGCGCCCTTCCTGGTACTCGCGGCGATCCTGCTCGCCGGGATCAGTTCCGTGGTGACCCTCGGCCGCTACACGAGGGTGTGAGGAGAGCATGGACGTCCCCCGCCGCACCCGCCACCTCGCCCGCGCCGCCCTCGTGCTCACGCTCGGCGTCGGCCTGCTGGTGCCGTCCCCGGCCCTCGCCGACTCCCGGGACGACCTCGTGCGCCAGCAGGACGAGAACGCGGCGGAGCGCGAGCGGCTCGAGTCCACCCTCGAGGGCGTCGACGCCGATCTCGCCGGGACCTACCTCAAGCTCGAGGACGCCCGGGCCCGGCTGCCCGCCGCGCAGCAGAAGCTCGCCGAGGCCGAGGAGGTCCTCGCCGCCGAGCAGCGCACGCACGACCAGATCGCCGGCCGGCTGGCGATCGCCGAGGAGGAGGCCGCCTCGCTCGAGAACGCCATCGCCGAGGGGTCGCAGAAGATCGACGCCACCCGCGCCGCGATGGGCGAGCTCGCGCGCAGCACGTACCGCGGCGAGAACGCCGTGAGCACCATCTCGGTGGTCCTCGACTCCTCCTCCAGCGAGGAGTTCCTGCGCGGCTACGCCGTCGTGGAGACGGCGGCGCGCGCGCAGACCCAGGTCCTCGACGACCTCGAGGTCGCGGCCGCTGTGGGCCGGAACCAGCGCGAGCGTCAGGAGGCCGTGACCGTGCGGATCGGCGAGCTCAAGGCCGACGCCGCGGAAGCGGTCGCCGCCGCCGCCGCTGCCCGGGTCGCAGCCGAGGAGCGCGCCGCAGAGATCGCGGCGCTCGAGGCCCAGATGGTCTCGCTCGCCGCGACGCTCGAGCAGCAGAAGACGGCCTATGCGGACCAGCTCGCCGAGCTCGAGTCCGACCAGGCCGAGCTCGCCCGCGAGATCGCGGCGATCGACGCGGAGAACCGGCGCAAGGAGGCCGAGCGCCTGGCCCGGGAGCGGGCGGCCCGCGAGGCCGGTTCGGCACCCGCGCCGCCACGCGTCTCGAGCAGCGGGTTCCTCACCCCGCCCGTGCCGAACCCGATGTATGTGACGTCCCCCTACGGCTACCGGATCTACCCGATCACCGGCGGCTGGTGGATGCACAACGGCACGGACATCCGTTCCGCGTGCGGCAACCCCCAGTTCGCCGCCGCCGGCGGCACCGTGGCCGCGGTGCGCCCCGCCCGCGGCAACGGCACGCACGGCAACCAGGTGATCATCAACCACGGCTACATCGACGGCGCCTCCTACGTCACCGTGTACAACCACCTCGGCGGGTTCGGCGTCGGTCAGGGGCAGGGCGTCGTTCAGGGGCAGGTCATCGGCACCACGGGCGCCACGGGGAACACCACCGGCTGCCACGTGCACTTCGAGGTGTGGCGCGACGGCACGGTGATCGACCCGATGGGTCTACCGGGCTTCATCCAGCGCAACTGACGTGCGCCGGGTTCGCCGCGGACTCGACTGAACAGCACCGGCGGTGGGCAGAGGCCTCTCGCCCGCGGCGGGTTCTTGTGCCGCCGGCGCGTGGTGCACCACCCGCCGTCGGCACAAGAACCCGCCGTCGGCGTGCGCGCGGCCCCGGCTACGGGCGGGGTGGACCCGGCGCGGTCGGATGGAAGGGTCGCTGCCGGGCGGTCCCCCGGGACAGGTCGGGCCCGGACCCCATGGGCCGGA